>JAJPXG010000057.1:21713-66568 GCA_021205565.1 Lachnospiraceae bacterium
TGATAACCCCGGACTGGAACGGATGATGCAGCAGAAACCCGCTGGGCGGCAGGTGTCGGAGGAAAGGCCGGCACCTGCCCCCGATTCCCCCTGCTATGACTGTGGTTATGGCAAGGGGCGGCGCTGTGTGGGTATCTGCTACAAAAAGCTGATGAGCGAAAGGAGGAAAACAGCTTGAAGTTAGTAATTGCAGAAAAGCCCAGCGTGGCGCAGAGTTTAGCCGCTGTGCTGGGCGCAAAGGAACGTGGACAGGGATATTTGCAGGGAAACGGTTATGTGGTGTCCTGGTGTGTGGGGCATCTCATCGGGCTGGCGGCGGCTGACGCTTATGATGCCCGGTATTCCAAATGGTGCTACGAAGATCTGCCTATTATCCCGGAAGAATGGAAATACACGGTGGCACCGGATAAAAAAGACCAGTATGAGGTGCTGGTTTCCCTGATGAACCGTCCGGATGTGGAAAGCCTTGTGTGCGCTACGGATGTAGGACGGATTTTGCGGACATTCAAAATAAAAAAGAATTTGGAGGTAACAGACAATGGCAAAATCATTATTTGAAGAAATGGGCGGCAGATACGAGAAGCAGGGCGATTATTTAATTCCTTGCCTTACATTGCCCACCGAGGAAGAACAGCCGATAGGCATATGGGGACAGCGGCATTTGCGGTATCTAAAGGAACACCACAAAGGTACATATATCAATCTACTGACAAGCGGCAGACTGAATACCTATCTTGTCGAGATTGATAAGCAGGCACAGGAGCGCTTTGAAAGACTCTTAGAAGAAATGAAATGGGCGCAGGGCATAACGGAACAGCTAAAGGCTGAAAATGCTTTAGAATGGGTTGGGAGAATAAATAATATAAGGGCGTGTGCGAGGGAGATTGTGGAGAAAGAAATTATATATGTTTAAGTAGCAAAGCAGCAGGGAAAATCTCTGCTGCTTTTTTCGGAAAGGTTTTGTAAATGAAAACTATATATGAATATAAAGCGAAGCAGATTGACAAAAGCGTGTTAGTAGAATATAATTAAACCGAAGGTTTAATTATTGAAAGGAGAGATACAGATGGCACGCAGAAAAAAAGAACCCAAAAGTGTACATAGAGAAAATATTGCGGCTGCTGCTTCCTCGTTGTTTATGGAGAAAGGGATTACGGCAACTTCCATGAATGAGATTGCAAAAGTGGCTGGATATAGCAAAGCGACATTATATGTGTATTTTGAGAACAAAGAGGAAATAATCGGATTTTTAGTATTGGATAGCATGAAAAAGCTTTACAGTTATATAACTTCTGCATTGGAGCAGCAGGAGGATACAAAATCGAGATATGATATGATTTGCCGAGGATTAGTCCTATATCAAGAAGAGTTTCCTTTTTATTTTAAAATGGTGTTAGATAAAATTAACATTGATTTTGAAAGCCAGAACTATTTACCCGAAGAAAAAGAAACTTATCAAATTGGGGAGGAAATAAATGAAAAAATAAAGGATTTTTTAAAAAGCGGCATAAAAAAGGGCGATTTGCGTGATGACATAAAAATCATACCTACTATCTTTCAGTTTTGGGGTATGTTGTCAGGGCTTATCCAGTTGGCAGAAAATAAAGAAGAATACATTGAAAAAACAATGCACTTATCTAAAATTCAATTTTTAAAGAATGGTTTTGATATGCTGTACCATTCGATTGAAAAGAGGAGGGGATAAAATGAACAAGAAATCGGTACTTGCAATTTTAGGTAGCCCCCATAGAAACGGAAAGACGGCAGCTATGATGGATATTGCAATCCGTAGAGCCGAGGAAAATGGTTATATGGTAACTAAAATAAATCTGTATGAGAAGAATATCTCATTCTGCACGGGATGCAGAAGTTGTATTGAAACAAAAATTTGTACGCAAAAGGATGACATACAGGAAATTATCAAGCATTTGCATGAATGCCAGATAGTTTTTCTTGCGGCTCCTGTTTATTGGGCAAATGTTCCCGCCATTGTAAAAAACTTATTTGACCGATTATTAGGAACGGCTATGGAAGAAACAAGCACTTTTCCAAAACCACGACTGCAAGGAAAAAATATATGATTCTGACTTCCTGCAATACCCCATTTCCATTTTCATGGATATTTGGACAAAGCAGGAGGGCAGTACGCAATATGGACGAATTCTTTAAAACTGCAGGCATGAAGCCAATAGGAAAAGTTGTTTATGCAGGCGCAGCTTCTAAAAAAGGTCTGTCAAAGCAGATAGCCAGAAAGATTGAGAGGTGTTTGAAATGAGAATATCCAAGAAGAAAGTAATTTCATTTATTGTCGTATTTCTTTTTCTTGTTGGTTTGGTTTGGGGAGCAGTTTATCTAAAAAAAGTTGCTGATTATAAGCGAGCTGTAAAGGAAACTGCTTTTGATGAAATAGATGTTACTAATGTTTCTGATGGAAGTTATATCGGAGAATATGATGTGAATTTTATATATGCCAAAGTGGAAGTTACTGTGGAAGATGGAATGATTGTAAGTATTAACATTTTGGAGCATAGGCATGAACGTGGAAAAGCCGCAGAAACAGTCATAGAGAAAATAATTGAAGAACAGAAAATTGATGTTGATTCAATCTCTGGGGCAACGAATTCAAGCACTGTCATTAAAAAAGCTGTTGAAAATGCACTCAAAGGAGATCAGTAAAATATGAATGAAAAAACAAAATGGATACACTGTCCTGTTTGCGGAAGTAAGACACGTGATAGAATCAGAGAAGATACTGTTTTGAAAAACTATCCTCTCTACTGTCCAAAATGCAAGCAGGAAACATTGATTGATGTAAAGAATATGCAGATAACACTCATCACAGAGCCAGACGCACAGACGCAGAGCCGATGAACTTGTGAGAATAAATCTCACAGATCATCGGCTCTATTCTTTTATACAATACAGGCAGGGCAAGCCCACCAAATAAAAAAACGAGGTTTGGTGGGCTGTATTTCCATACCCTGATTACCCTCTGACTTCGTTTTTGGAGTTTGGAGGGATTTTTTATGCGTTGGTCTAAGACTATCGCTCTGCTGCTTATCCGAAGCGGCAGCTACATACATAGTATCATGGATTAGCAGAGGAACTTTGTTAAAAAAATCTCTGTTATTGCATGGTATTCTTTTACCCTCAAAACAGAAGTCAAATTTCTACAAGATAGAACTGATACACCCTACAACCGTGAAGGTCTGACAGCCTTTGCGGTTTTTCTTTTGTCGTTTTTTGTCTGGCGGCAGGACAAGCCCGCTTCGCACACGGGATGCCGCTCCCCGCCTGCCAGTCTGAATTTTCACTCAAAAAAATTCAGACTGGAGGTAAAGATAAGTGGCGTACAATCACGGACGGGAAGAACGCAAGTGGCGTATCTGGAAAGAGAACGAAGAAAAGATACTGCGGGATTGTGGCGTTGAAGAAAGTGTCATTGAAGAAATCCGCACATATGACAGGGCAGATTTTAATTCCAACCGACGGTTCTACCGATGGACAAATGATGTGGCGGAGTATCTGGAAGAAATGGCGGATACAGAGCCGCAGGCAGAGATACATTCCGTTTCGGATTTATTGGACGAGATTGAAAATGAAAATCTGTATCGTGCATTACTTACGGTGGACAAGCGTACCCTTCAAATCGTCCTGCTGAAAATGCAGGGCTATTCTACAAAGGAGATTGCCCCCATTGTCCACTTGACAACAGGGGCGATTTACGCAAGGTTAGACCACCTTCGGAAAAAGCTGCGGCAATTCAAGAAAGAAATCTAAAATCATGCTTTCCTATGGGCTATTGGGTGAGAGGTCAAAAACCTCTCACCCATTTTCATAGCAGGAGGAAAGCAGGATGTCATATCGGACAAAGTCATACACGCTTCGGGAAGAAATCACGGAGGACAGTACAAAGTATTTTATCAGCTTTAAGGACGGGCAGGGAGCTTATCACGAATTGGAAGTTTCCCATGCGTTCTATATGGAGTTTCGGAGGTTGGAGCTGAACAACCGAAAGATACAGAACTGGGATCAGCGGCACAGGGAGTTTAACGAGGTATGGGACGAAACGCTGAACAGGCGGGCATTAAGGCTGCCGAAAAGTGTGGACGAGCAAATCATTGAGGCAGAACGGGACGAACTGCTCTATC
This sequence comes from Lachnospiraceae bacterium, assembly GCA_021205565.1. Taxonomy (GTDB): domain Bacteria; phylum Bacillota; class Clostridia; order Lachnospirales; family Lachnospiraceae; genus RGIG6307. The sequence goes on from JAJPXG010000057.1 coordinate 25,865, forward strand.
GGGCAATCCACACACTGCCCGAACCACAGAAGCGACGTTTCCTGCTCCATTACGAATACGGGTACACCTACCGCAGCATTGGCGTACTGGAACACCGTCGTGAGGAAACCGTGAGAAAATCCACCATCCTTGCAAGGGATAAAGTGAGGGCGGTTATGCAGAAATATCTCCGCTCCTGAAAAACTGTCGGAATCAGAACGCGGAACATCAGCCGCCAGAGGGCGGCGTTACATACCGCTGCCGATACGGGCGGAGGTAAAAATTTTAAGGAGGTTACGCCTATGTATCATTACAAAACCAGACGGAAGGAGGACACCTATGCAGAAGTTACAGACGGTAGACGCTGACACCCTGCTCTATGAGCCGCTTGAAAAGCCGAGGTTCGTGGTGGACGGTCTGATACCCACAGGCTTAATCCTGTTCTGCGGCGCACAGAAAATCGGCAAGAGCTGGCTGATGTTAAAACTCTGTCTTTGTGTGTCACAGGGATTGCCCTTGTGGGAAATGAAAACGGCGGAGGGGGATGTGCTGTACCTCTGCCTTGAGGACACCTTCAGCCGCATACAGGACAGATTATTTCAAGTGACGGACGAAGCAAGCGGGCGGCTCCACTTTGCGGTGGCAAGCTGTAAATTATCAGACGGTCTGATCGTCCAGTTGGAGGACTATCTGAAAGACTATCCCGACAGCAGGCTCATTGTCATTGATACCTTGCAGAAAGTCCGCACCGCTTCTAAGGACAACGCCTATGCCAGTGATTACGGGGACATTTCCCTTATCAAAGATTTTGCGGACAGACATTCCCTTGCGGTCATTGTGGTTCATCACATCCGAAAGCAGAACGACAGCGATGTATTCAACAAAGTATCGGGTACGACAGGTTTAACGGGGAGTGCCGACACGACCTTTGTATTGGAAAAGGAAAACCGTGCGTCTGATACCGCAAGGCTGTATGTGACGGGCAGGGATACGCCCTATCAGGAATTTATCCTGCGTTTCCGTGATTGCAGTTGGGAGTTGGTGGAGAGGAAAACGCAGGAGCAGCTTGCGAAAGAAGCCATACCCGATGTCCTTTTTCGGTTGGTAAAGTTTATGCAGGATAAAACGGAATGGTCTGGGACGGCAACGGAACTGATAGCGGCTATGGGGGAAACAGAAACCGTCCCCGCAGTCATTACAAAATGGCTCAATGAATACCGAACCACATTCCTAAGTGAAAACAGTATCGGTTATCAGTACAGCCGCAGGAAAGAGGGCAGGCAGATTGCCCTCACAAGAAAGGCGGGTGACAGCGATGACAGCAATGACGGTTAGATTGGGATGCCCCCTGCTCCTGTCACTGTCGTTGGAGGTGTGCGAAGATTGGCGGTTCTGCCCTTCGGGTGACAGTGATGACAGCGGTGACGGTAATGTTGGGATATCCTGCCACTGTCACCCTGCGGGAGAACACCCCGTAAACGCTAAGTGCAGACGTGGGATTTCCTCGCCTTTTCCTCGGCTCGTAAATCCACCCCTGCGTCAGAAAAATCCTCTGATTTTTCCGACAGCGTTTACAGGGTGTAACACACTACACCTTGCAGGCAAGGAGCGTGTGCCAGACGTTCCCTCTGGACTCCCTTATGGTGGCAGGGCTTTGCCCTGCGTATCCGCCGCTCCCCGCTTCGGATACAAGAATGGTGCGGGTGACGGTGACAGTGCCGAGGGGTATCCCAAAACTGCTGTCATCACTGTCACCGCCGTCACCCAGAGAATGATTACCCGCCGAAAGAAAGGAGGAATCCCGCCATGCCATATGCAATCCTGCGTTTCCAGAAACGCAAGGCAGGCAGCATAGCGAGTTGTGAACGCCACAACGAGCGCAGGAAAGAAGCCTACAAGAGCAATCCCGATATTGATGTGGAACGCTCAAAACTGAATTACCACCTCGTCAACCCGCCACGTTACACCTACAAGAAAGAAATAAATCGTATGGTAAAAGAAGCGGGCTGTAAAGTGCGGCGGGACAGTGTGATGATGGTGGAAACGCTCATTACCGCATCGCCAGAGTTTATGAACAGCTTACCGCCCGAAGAACAGAAAAAGTATTTTACGATGGCTCTGGACTTCATTGCGGAGCGTGTCGGCAGACAGAATATCCTCTCCGCTGTTGTCCACATGGACGAGAAAACGCCCCATATGCACTTATGCTTTGTGCCGATTACGCCCGATAACAGGCTGTCGGCAAAAGCCTTTTTAGGAAACCAGAAATCCTTATCCCAATGGCAGAGCGACTACCATGAGCGTATGTCCTCACGGTGGGATGAACTGGAACGGGGGCAGTCCTCAATGGAAACGGGGCGAAAGCATATCCCCACATGGCTTTTTAAGATGGGTACGAGATTGGATAAGCAGTATGAAGAAATCGTGTCTGCCCTGTCTGATATTAACGCCTTTAACGCAGGAAAGAAGCGTGATAAAGCACTGGAAATATTAGCTTCATGGCTGCCAGAAATGGAGAAATTCTCAAAGGAAATCCATAAGCAGGACAGCTATATCAAGAATTTGAAAGCAAGAATCGGGGAAGAAGCCGACTATGCAGGGCGTATGCGGGATGAAAAATATGCGGAGGAACTGAAAGTACAAAAAGCCAATCAGAGGATATTTGAGTTGCAGAAAACCAATCAGCAGATGGAGCGATTATTAAAAAAGATACCGCCAGAAGTGCTTGACGAGATACAGGAATCAAACAGAAACCAGACCAGAGAAAGGTAGGAAGTGAATGAAGAAACAGGATTTTACCGTGTTAAAGATTAAGGATTTGCACCCGTTCCCCGACAATCCGTTCCATGTGGTGGAGGACGAAGCACTCATAGAAATGGCAGAGAGCATTAAGGAATTTGGAATCGTTACGCCGATAATCACACGCCCGAAAGAGGACGGGGACGGTTATGAGGTCATCGCAGGACAGCGGCGTGTCCGTGCATCCGAGCTTGCAGGGATAGATACCGCCCCCGCCTTTGTCCTGCCCTTAGACCGTGACCGAGCCATCATTACCCTTGTGGACAGCAACTTGCAGCGCGAAAATATCCTGCCGAGCGAGCGTGCATTCGCCTACAAGATGAAATTAGAAGCCATGAAGCGGCAGGGTTTCCGTACCGATTTAACTTCTGCCCAAGTTGGGGAGAAGTTGACTTCGGTGGAGCAGCTTGCGAAGCAGAGCGCAAACAGCCGCACCCAGATACAGCGGTTTATCCGATTGACGGAACTGATACCGCCGATTTTGCAGATGGTGGACGAGGGGAAAATTGCCCTCACGCCTGCGGTGGAGCTGTCCTTTCTGAAGAAAGACGAGCAGGAAAATCTATTTGCCACAATGGAGAGCGAGGAGGCAACTCCTTCATTGTCACAGGCACAGCGCATGAAAAAGCTGAGCCAGTCGGGGCGGCTCGATATGGATAAGATATTTTCCATTATGACCGAGGAAAAGGGAAACCAGAAAGAAACCATGAAAATCGGTATGGAGAAGCTGCGCCGGTATTTCCCCAAAGGCACAACGCCGAAGCAGATGGAGGATACCATTCTTCGATTGTTGGAACGTGAATTGCAGAAAAAACGGAGCAGGGACAGCCGATAATCTTTTCTTTTCGGTTGGTAAATGCAGGGCATTGAAGGATAGAAAATGCGTGAAATTCAGTATGAGATTGTAAAAGAAATCGCTGTATTATCTAGAAACAGCGGCGGCTATACAAAGGAAATCAACCTTATCGCATGGAACGGGCATGAGCCGAAGATTGACATCCGCAGCTTTTCCTCGAACCGTGAGAAATGCGGCAGGGGGATTACGCTTTCCGCAGACGAAGCGGCGGCACTCTTAGAAGTATTGAAGAAGGAACTGGATCACAGATAGTTGATGGCGGCGTGGAGTGTCTGCGGACGCTCCCGCCCTGCCTTGCAGGGAGGGTTTTAGATGGACAAGGATAAAAAGACAGCGGAAAGGAAAAAGCGCATCACGCCAAAAGCACCCGTGCAGATGGTTGTGAAGCATGAGTTTGTCGGCACACAGACCGTCATAGACGCTTTTATCCCGATTATTTACGAGGATATTCACAGGACGGTCACAGAAGTTGACACCTTAGACACAGGGAGCTTGAGCGCATAGAATGTACGCATGGAAGTGCAAAGAATTTAGGACAGAAACGGAGGTTTTATCATATGACAAAGACAGCGGAACAGGTATACAGGGTTGGCATTTACTGCCGTTTATCAAAGGACGATGGCACGGATAACGAGAGTGCAAGCATCGCAACACAGAAATCCATCCTTACGGATTATGTGAAAAAACAGGGATGGCACTTGACGAAAACCTATGTGGATGACGGATATTCGGGTACAAATTTCCAACGACCAAACTTCCAGAGTATGATTAAGGACATTGAAAACGGGCTTATCAACTGCGTGATTACAAAGGATTTATCCCGTCTGGGACGGAATTACCTTGACTGCGGCTTATATCTGGAAGTCTTTTTCCCAGAGCATAACGTGCGGTATATCGCTGTCAATGACGGTGTGGACACGCTCAATAAATCGGCAATGGACATTACCCCGTTCCGAAATATCCTCAAGAACATGGGTTATTTAGGAAAGGTACGTCGCCATTTCTCTCTTTTTCGACAGTTGAGAGCCCAACAATCGCTTTTTATTTTCGTTCCTGCAAGGGATAATGTTTGTTCAACGCTAAGATATATATTCACTGCTTCTCAATAAAGGGAATACTTCGCTGTTTCCGCTGGAGAGTTTCAATCCCCGCTTGTCCAAATCGGCAATAGCCTGTTCCAGCAGAAGGAAGTCACGCGCCACCCGGTCGAGCTTTGTAACGAGAATGGAAGCCGCATCTTTTTCAGCGGCAAGGTGAATTGCTTTCTGCCAGCCCAGACGATCAAGATAAGTTCCCTTTTCGTAAGCCTGAACCTCACCGACAATATTGAGATTTTCACGCTCTGCTTGCTGATGCAGCAGGGCGCTTTGGTTTTTCAGAGCCAGATCGTCATCGAGCTGGTTCTTAGTTGCCACACGGCAGTAGATTACTACGCGCATCTTCTTCATGATACCTCCCTTCATATCGCCCCGATAAAGCGGTAAAAGATTTTAATGTCTTGGTGTCTTTGGCCATCTACAATGGTGCGCTCACCGATCTCAATGTGGTCAATCAGCTCGTCCAATGTTTCCCGGTCAATTTCCTGCAGGTGCAGATGCTTACGGACGATAGCAGTCCATTTCTGGACATTTGCCATATCCTGCTGAACCTTGTTTGCTTCTGCAAGGAGCGTATCAAGCCGATCCGCTTTCTGGATTCGCTCCTGTTCACTTTTCTCAATCAGCATCAGAAAGGTAGCTTCACTGATTGCGCCGCTGACCTTATCTTCATAGAGCTTTGCGGTCAGATGTTCCAGCTCCTGGACACGCCGCCGCAGCTTCGAGATTTCCTGACGGGTGTTTTCCTGCCGTGCAGCGTCGGCGGAGGACACCTGCTTTTTTAACTGCTTCAGGACAGCATCCTCATCCAGTGTGATCGCTTCGGCATGAGCCTTGATCTCACCCAGAACAATTTCCTTCAGAGAGAGTTCATAAATCCGGTGCCAGGAGCAGGTACTGTGTCCAGTGGTAGCAAACCGTGAACAGAAATAGGAAATGTACTTTTTGACAGTTCCATTCTTTCGGCGTTGGGTTTCCCGGCTGGCAACGAGGGGATGTCCACAATCAGCGCAGACCAGCTTGCCAGTAAACAAAGCAGGCTGGGGAGCGGCACTATCGGCGCTTCGGAGCTTTGCCAAATGGTTGATCTCCTGAACCGCATCCCATACCTCGTTAGAAATAATTGCTTCATGTGCATCCTCATGGGAAATCCATTTTGATTCCGGTTTGCAGATCATTGTCTTATCCTTATAGGAACGGGTGCCAGTGCGGTTCTGTGTGACCGTACCGAGATATACCTCATCATTCAGAAGCTGCTTTACCGTAGCGTAGGTCCACAGCTTGGAATATTTGCAGGTGCCATTCTTTCCATAGTGGGTTTCCCAATACCAGCGCGGGGAAAGAATTTCTTCCCTGTTGAGTGCGGCAGCGATTTTGCCGTAGGCCATGCCGGAGCGCCGCATCTCAAATATTCTCCGCACAACGGCAGCGGATTCATCATCAATAACAAGACGGTGTTTGTCATCTTCGCATTTGCGGTAGCCGTAAGGGGCAAACGCAGTAAGGTATTGACCGCTTTTCTTTTTGGCATAAATCACCGATTTGATTTTACTACTCAGGTCTTTTAGATGGTAGTCGTTCATCAGACTGCGAAAGTGCAGCATATCGGTGTTATCGCCCTCACTGTCGAGACAGTCCAGAACAGATACGAACCGGCAGCCCATGGACGGGAATACCACATCCGTATAGCGTCCAACCTCAACAAAGTCACGCCCCAGGCGGGAAAGGTCTTTGACCAGGATCAGGTTGATAAGGCCGTTTCTTGCATCCTCCAACATTTCCTGAAAGGCTGGCCGCTGGAAGTTGCCTCCACTGTACCCATCGTCCCGATATGTCTTGACCTCCACCCAACCGTTGAGCATAACAAATTTTGAGAGGATTTCATACTGGTTTTCGATACTTACCGATTCATCACCGGGAATGTAGTTTTTCGCTTTTGCAGAGTTGGCGGCGTCATCAACGCTTAAACGGCAGTAGATGCCGACTTTATATAGCTTTTTCATATTGGTTCCGCCTTTCCTGCTGCAGCGCATCGTCCACATTACCAACATACCGGTAATATACTTTGATGTCGCGTACCCGCAGCCCATTTTCTTTCCGTGTATCGCCAACCTCAATCCGGTCAACCAGTTCAAAGAGAATGGTTTCATCCAGCTGTGTGATCTCTGTATAACGCCGGATCACTTCTGTCCAATGGTCAGCGCCCTGCTGGTTCTCCTGATGTGCTTTTACCTTGCGCTCCAGTTCGGGAAGCGCACCGGCTTTTTCAGCCCGTTCCGCTTCATATTTCCGCATCAGCGTCTGGAAAACAGTCTGCGGAATGGTGCCAGTGCATTTATCCTCGTAGAGATTTTGCATCAGGCGTTCCAGTTCCGAAATCCGCGCCTGCGTTGTTTTCAGCTCCTGATCAAAGGAGGAAAGGCGGGTACGGTTTTCTTTTTCCTTTAGCCGGATGATTTGCTGCGCAAGACGTTCCGGGTCATACTCGGCAAATCGGGCTTTTTCCCGAATGTCAGCCAGAACAAGCTGCTCTAAAACATGCTCGTAAATCGTATGCACGGTGCAGGCGCTTTTTCCGCTGCGGGCATAATTGCCGCATATAAAGGAGCTGTACCGTCCCGGCCTGCCATCTTTGTAGGTGAATTTCTCTGTATGGTTCCGCATCTTAAAGCCACAGTCCGCACAATAAACCAGGCCGGTAAAGATACTTTTACAACCATCAGAGGTTTCTTTTTTCTGTACGCGCTTCTGGTCGATACCGACGACTGTATCCCATACAGAACGGGGGATAATAGCCTCATGTGTTCCTTCCACACGAATCCATTCGTCCTCCGGCTTGTTGATGAGCTTCCGGGATTTATACGACATAGTGCCGGTCTTGCCCTGCACCATATTACCGATATAAACCTCGTTGCGAACAATGTTCTTTACGGTAGCATCCGCCCATTTGTGATTAACACGGCGCGGATCGCTCTGGCCCTTTCTCTGATAGTACAGTACCCCAGGAGATTGAACCCCTTCCTCGTTGAGTACAACAGCAATGGCATGGAAGCCCATGCCGGATGCTCTCATAGCGAAGATCCGGCGCACAACCGGTGCGGTATCCTCGTCAATGATAAGGTGGTGCTTATCCGCGGGGTCACGCTTATAACCGTATGCGGGATAGGTCCCCATGAATTTGCCGTTTTCAGCACAGGCTTTTTTGACTGCCTTGACTTTTTTGCTTGTATCGCGGCTATAGAATTCGTTAAATAAGTTCAAAAAGCACATGACATCGGTGCTTCCGTCCTGGCTCTGTGTGTCGATACCGTTATTAAGAGCGATGAAACGACAGCCAATGGACGGGAACAGATAATCTGTGTACTGTCCAAACTCAATATAGTTGCGCCCAAATCGTGACAGGTCTTTGACCAGAATCAGATTGATGCGCTTTGCCTTTGCATCTTCGATGAGCCGCTGGACACCGGGGCGGTTGAAGTTCGTCCCAGAGTACCCGTCATCAACGTATACGTCAACCTCGTTCCAGCCGCGCTGACGCACATAATTTTGCAGAAGCAGTTTCTGGTTTTCGATGCTGACGGATTCCCCGTCACGTTCATCGTCATTGGAAAGGCGGCAGTAAATGCCGACGTTGTATGTCTTATCGATCATCTTTATTTTACCTCCCGACAATCTCAGTTTCATACCTCATGCGGCGTGATGGCTTTGCAGTTGTTACCCTGCAAGAGTATGATACCTAAAATGCCATCGCCGCGCAAGGATGCGGCAAGCCGAGAGAATATGTTCAAAGTTATGTGGCGTGACCAGCGCAGGCAGCAGCCTGGGGAGAAATTTCTGTCATGGCCCGCCGCACGGCGAGCTGCTCCAAAGCCTTGCCCAGGTCTTTTTCGCCAGAGAAAAAACTTGTCACGCGGTATATGGTATTCCCAATCCTGACCTCTTTATAAGAGGTAGTCGGGGCTGATGCAGTCTGGTTATTCATCAGCGCACCTCCTTCAAAAACACAGCCTATGATAATTCAATGTATGTAAACACAGGTTGTCTCTATTCGATAAAAGAAAGGCAGCTGCGCGGGTAAGATTGGGGCCGTATTACATACGGTGCATTTCGGCGCAGCTGCCTGATGATTGCTTTTTTGATATTCGCCACTTTTGCCACGCGCCCCTGGCGATAGGGATATAGCAGGCCGCCCCTGGCAGGGCTGTCATAACTCCGCAGCGTCGTTTTACTCGTGCGCCGCAGGGTTCCCCCTCAAGTCTGTGGGAGGTCGTGAGAAAGTATCGTTAGCCCCCGCGCTGTCATCGCGCCCGGATTGCCGGTCCGGGTCTAAGGCTTCCGTCCATCGCTCGAACAGCTTGTCCTCATCACCTCCTACAAGCTGCTGTCATCGCGCCGGGCCTTACGCCGCTATTCACGCGGGTTATGTACCTACTATACCGTATATTCAATTTTCAAAGTGCCTGAAGGGTGAGGAAAATGTATCCTTCACTGTGTAGGCACTGGAAAGGGCCGGATGTCACCCGTTTCGCAAAATTCTTTTGATTTTTTGTATTCGCTTATAGATGGCGTTCCGGGAGCATCCCCACATCCGGGCAACCTCTGACTGACGGTAGCCGTCCATGGCAATCAGCGTCACCAGTTCCAAATCCTTCTTACTGAGAGAGGAAAGCTGCTGATACAGCTTTTCGTCCTCAATGGATTCCACCCAGGCATAGCGCCCGGACGGTTGGTGCTGTTCAAATGCCACTGACAGAGCGGCAAACTTCCGAAACAATGTGGAATGCTTGTCCTCATCAAAAGAGGATTCCTCCGGCAGCTCTTGTGTGTGGTTTGCATAGACTCTCCGACTGCAAAACCAGCCCCAGTCAAATGCTTTCATCTTGGTAATGGCGTTCTCGTCCATGCCGGCGGCGACATATTCCCTATGTAGCTGTTCCCATTCTTTATCAAATTTGCGCTTCTCACGCGCGTAATGAAAACTCATCGTTACCTCCATTTCGATTCGGTTGATTTCGGGCGAATCGAAATGGAGGGCGGGGAGCGGCACCGGGGAAACAGAAATGCGCCCGGACAGCAGAAAGCTATTCGAGCGCAAAAACTACGATATTCAGTTAAAAAGCGACGATTTTCGCACTGGCCAGCAGACTGTTCCCGTTCGGGGGTCTGGCTTTTTTTGACAGTAATGCAAACATTGTCGGAATTTGTCGGCGGTTAGGTTGTGTCATGGGCGGCTCCCTCCTAAAGCCGCCGTATCTGCCAGCATTGGCGCGTCATTCTTTTTGAGGGCAAAAGAGCGGCGGCCTTGATTTCTCAAAACCGCCGCCAGCGCATGTGAAAATGAGCATGGAAAATGATCTGCCCAGCAGCGGTTTTTTTCTTTTCTGCCGCTGCTGGCAGAATAAAATAGTATTGACCTGATTTTTCAAATTGCTTTAGATATCTCTTTAAATCTTAAATCCCGATTTATTAACTGACCGCTTATGGTTTTTGATTGTGGATAGAGTGATTTGAATAAGGGAACATTGGGGATCGTAAATCAAATCGAAAAGTCTCACGATCCACTATACCGAGCGTACTATCGCTATCATATAACTGCAACAAAAATTCCGCCATTTGTTTACTGGTGTGATATGTCCCAAAGGCTTTGTCATAATCATACGCATCAACATTATTTGCCTTTTTCCCAAACTCCGTTTGTGTTGCAGCCGGAGCCAGAACCTTGGCCCGCATCTTTGCACCTGTTTCCATCAATTCCCAAGCCAGTCCCTCCGTAAATGTGCTGACGTAGAATTTTGTTGCACAATAGGTAACGGCAGTAGGAACAATCGTGTATCCGCCACAAGAAGAAATGTTGATAAGCTGTGTTTCGGGAACGTCCTTATAGTCATGAACAAACAGGGACGATAGAATAGTTAGCGCCTCGATGTTCAGCCGTATCATGGTGTCTATCTTCCCTAAATCTTGCTGGGCTACGCTGCCATAGTTTCCAAAACCAGCGTTATTTACCCACGTTTCCAGCCGTAAACCTTGTAGGCTGGAATAGAATTGATATACATTTTCCAAAACAGAAAGATCAACGGTCTTGATTATAACATCGACAGTAGGGCATTTCTCCAAAATTTCATTCTTTAGGGCTTTCAGACAGTCCTTGCGCCGCGCAACGACCACCAAATTCTTGCCACGGGCAGCAAAGGCTTTTGCAGTTTCGTACCCTATACCAGAGCTGGCTCCCGTAATGACTGTATATCCCTTTGTTTCATATTTCATTTGAAATTCCTCCATTTCTACGATATAATAAAAGCATACAATGTAGAGTTAACTCTACGTCAAGAATACGGAGGAACTTTTTTTGGACTATTCTATTGGAGAATTTTCGGAACTCACTGGGCTGGGAATACACACCTTACGCTATTATGAGCATGAGGGTTTGATTGTTCCTATGAGAAATGCCAGTAACCGACGCCGTTATTCTGATAAGGATATTGCGTGGATTGATTTTATCAAGCGATTAAAAGCAACCGGAATGCCTATCAAGGAAATTAAGCAATATGCCGCTTTACGAGCCAAAGGCAACGCAACTCTTGCTGAACGGCTGGAAATGCTGATTCAGCACCGTCAGTCACTAAATGAGCAGATCAAGCAGTTGCATGAACATGAATCCAAACTGGATGAAAAGATATCTTTTTACCGGCAGGAAATTGAGCGTAGCCAATGCAATACACTCTAAACTTGCAGTAATTTTTCAATATTACAGCCTAATGCCATCTCGGTAACGGAAGCGGATGGACTGACAAATTCAATAAGTTGCCTACATAGCTGAGGCTCTCCAAATGGCGCGTCTGAACCGAACAAACACTTCTCTGGTACTTCTGTCAATGCAGTTTGGACAGATAAAGGCGTAAAGGCCGCAGATAAATCCAGATACACATTTTCATTGTCTTTTGCAAAGGCAATCACATCCATCCAGTTTGAGCCGCCCATGTGTCCAAAGATAACCGGCACGGTGGGGTATTTCCGGCACAGCTCCATGAGGATTCTAATGCCGCCCAACGTGACAGGATTGAATGTGTGTACCCAAATAGGGAGACCGCGATAATCGGCCAGTGCCTTGAATACAGTTTCAAGCTGCATGATCTGTGTTTCAGAGCCGGGAGTAAACTCTCCAATGCCTTTGAATGAGTTTCCGGTGATATAGTCTCTTATCCATTCATTCGTTTCTTCATCGGAAAGCCCTAACGGTACAGGACCAAAACCGTAGAACCGGTCTGGCGCTTGTTGGATTGCTTGATTTAGCTCCAGAATAGTATCCTTCATTTTGGTAATCCGGGCTTCGGGGGAATAACCGCCAGCAAGCAGTTGATATAGCACCTGCATTTCCGCTCCGATTGCGTCCAGGGTAGTGGTTGCGGCTTTTTCAACGTGCGGGGTCGTTGTGAATAAAACCGCCTTATCAACTCCTGCATTATCCATTTTCTGAATCTGCATGGCGGTAGGGAGCATAACGTGTTGATGGCTATCTACAATCATAAAAATCCTTCCTTTCTTTGCCTCTGTGTGACATAATTTAGGATAACATAGGTAGAGAGGATGAACAAGAACGCACTTTTTTGATATGTGGTGTCTTTTTTGATACTGCTATGGAGGAAAATACTATGGCAAAAGCAGTCGCTATTACAGATCAATGTCCTATGGAGATCGGCCTAAATATTTTAGGTGGCAAGTGGAAACTAAAAATCTTATGGCAAATTTCCAAAGGAGCTGTGCGCTTTAATGAATTGCAACGGCGCTTAGGAAAGATCACAACTAAAACTTTGACGCAGCAACTCCGGGAGCTGGAAGATCAGAAAATCATTCGGAGGACAGTCTATCCAGATAACCCACCGAAAGTGGAATATTCTTTGACGGAACTCGGTGAGAGCATTTACCCTGTTCTGAAATCGCTGTGCGATTGGGGGACAAATTATCAGGATTGTATATCACAGGTATAAATTTAACGCTTTTTTCTATATTCACACCTTTATTTTCGGCTTTTTGATTACTGATATAGACGTTTTCTTAGAACTGCACACCTACCACGGACAAGACGGATTTTTTATAGTAACCTCCTTACTGTGCCAGTTTCCAGCCAAGAGCCTCCTGCCTGGCCATTACAAAGTCAGCATACAGGCCCTTCTGCCGGATCAGCTCGTCATGAGTGCCGCGCTGGACGATATGGGCATTGTCCAGCACAAGTATCTGGTCTGCATTGCGGACGGTTTTCAGCCGATGGGCAATCATGATGATCGTCTTATCATGGGTCAGAGTCGCAATCGCCTGTTGTAATTCATCCTCATTCTCCGGGTCAACGCTGCTTGTGGCCTCATCCAGAATAATAATAGGAGCATTTTTCAGCATGGCGCGGGCAATGGAAATGCGCTGCTTCTCACCACCGGACAAGGTGCCGCCGCCTTCACCGATCACGGTATCATAGCCATCCGGCAGAGCAGAAATAAAGTCATGGCAGCAAGCCTTTTTTGCCGCCTCTACCACCTGTTCATGGGTGGCATCCGGGCAGCCAAACTTAATGTTGTTCTCAATCGTATCGGCAAAGAGATACACATTCTGGAACACCATAGAGATATTCTTCATCAGGCTGTCCAGTGTGAAGTCTCGCACATCGATGCCGCCAATGGTAATTTTCCCAGCGTTCACATCCCAAAAACGGGCAATCAGGTTGCACATGGTCGTTTTGCCGGAACCGGATGGACCGACAATGGCGGTAGTTGTTTTCTCGGGAACAGAGAGGCTTACATGGTTTAAAATTTTACGGGTCGAATAGGAGAAATCCACATTCTCAAATACAATGTCTGTGTTTTGGGGCGTGATCTCCGTACCGTTCCCGTCCATAACGGGTGTGTTGTCCACAGAATTGGCAGTATCAATAGATGAAGCCAGCATCTGCAGCATAGTGATCTGACTGCCTGCGCTTTCCAAATGATTAAATACCGTGAAAGACAGAATAACAAAAAGGACACCATAGACAAAGGAAAAGTCTCCCACAGAATAAAGATATATTGTCAACACCAACAGCAGGACACTGAACACCCGCATAACAAGCTGTTGCAGCGCAATGAAAGGAGCAACTGCATACACAAGTTTCAAATTTCCCTTATTGCTGTTCCGAATCGCAGCGGCGATGGATTTAGAACTATCCTTTTCAAAGCCAAAGGATTTCACCACACCCATGCCCTGTATATACTCCAATACAGCCTCTACCAATCCCCGCTGGGCGTTCTGCCTTTTTTCTGCTGTGGCAGTCGATTTACGAGTAGCGGCCTCTGTCACCAGCAGGTAACAGGCAACGCCTATAAGTGCGACGGTCCCAAGCTGCCAGTTAAAAAACAGCAGAAACAGAATAAGCACAGCGGAGTTGAAGAAACCGCCAATCATATTGACTAACGCCACGGGTGCCGAACCTTCCACATCTCCCAATGTTGTGGTTACAATGCCGGTGATGGTTCCGATGTTATTCTTATTGAAATATCCCATTGGGATGTAACGCAGCCGGTCACCAATGGAAATACGCTTATCGGCCACCATGCCATACCCCACCACTGTCTGCTCATTCATAGAAAAGAACGAAGCGAAAATTCGTCCGGCAATAGAAATTACCATCATGCCAAGAGACAGCCATACAGAAGTAAGGCTATGATTCTCAGAAGCTAACGCGTCTACAATGAAGTAGAGCGCGCCAAATTGAAAGGACGCAAAAATGCCATTGAGGAGAGAAAAGAATAATGATTTTTTCAAAAGCCCTTTCCGCTTGCCGGCAAAGGCAAATATTTTCTTTAATGTGCCAAGCATAAAAACACCCCCTTACGCTTCGTCTCTGGCTCCAATATGCGCTTGCCACATATTACGGTAAAGCGGGCAGCGAGCCAGTAATTGTTCATGAGTACCTTGCGCTTCAATATTCCCTGCATTGACCACCACAATGTTGTCTGCTCCTGTGATCGTAGAAAGACGATGGGCAATTACAATCAGCGTCTTCCCAGTGGTTAGTGCAGAAATTGCTTTTTGTACTACCGCCTCGTTTTCGGGATCAATGAATGCAGTCGCCTCATCCAAAATAACAACCGGAGCGTCTTTCAGCATAGCGCGGGCAATTGCAATCCGCTGGCGTTCTCCGCCGGAAAGCTGAGAACCGCTGCTGCCGACAATCGTTTCATACCCTTGATCCAACCCGCGAATGAAGCTGTCACAGCCGCTTCGCATGGCAGCCTGTTCTACTTCTTCATCAGATGCGCCGGGTTTTCCCATACGGATATTTTCCCGGATACTGCGATTAAACAGGTAGTTGTCCTGCGACACATAGGAAATCTGTGACGCAAGTTGTGATAACGGAATCTCCGTGAGTTCATGACCGCCCAGCATAATGCTGCCGCCCGTCACATCCCAATAACCGGCAATCAGCTTTGCAATCGTGGATTTGCCAGAGCCGGAAGGCCCGACAAACGCGGTCATGGTTCCGGGCTTGATAGAAAGGTCAATGCCATGCAAAACTTCCTGCTGTTTATCGTAAGAAAATGATACATCCGTCAGGTTAATTTCCAAACCGCTAAGTGTTACAGGCTTGTCGGCATGGTGCAATTCTTCGGCACTTAAGATACCGTCGATTTCCGCTGTATTCTTCCCCAGCATAGCTAAAGAGCCGGCAAATGAAAAGGCTTCCATGATTGGCCCTACAAGACCAAGAGAGAAAATGACCGCTGCCATGAAAGTCATGGTATCCAAACTCCCGGAAAGCCATAGCGCCATACCTCCCGGCAAAACGCTAAGCAGCACAGATGGAATGATCGCGTTATAGGAACACATTGTTTTCTGGCTGTTTGCCATCCATTTTATGTAGTAATCTGCATTGCCCCGTACTGCGTCAGCATATTTTTCGTAAGAGCCTGCCGACTGACTAAATGCTTTGACTACCTCAATACCGCCGATATATTCCACAACAGCGTCAGCCATTTTCTTGCTGGCAGCCATTGCGCCTGCGCCCTCCGTGGCGTAGTTCCTCATACCGACGAACATGATGACAAGCCCGATCAACAAAGTAGCCAGTGAAAGAAGCGCCATTCTCCAATCCAAAATGAACAGATACGCGATAATGAATAGCGGCACCAGCATATTGGAAGTCATTTCCGGCAGCAGGTGGGCGAATGGCACTTCCATACCCTCGATCCTGTCAACAAGTATGCTTTTATAGTAGCCGGAAGGGGTGTCCAAAATGGTTCCCATGGGAACCTTTGCGAGTTTCTCCACAACCCGCTCCCGAAGATCACGCAGCGTATTGTATGCCGCATTGTGAGAGGCCACTGTGGACAGGTTTGAAAAGAGAACCTTCCCACAGTACCCGGCCAATGCTAAAAGGCAGACAGGCAGATATGCCAAAAACATTGTTTCTCCTGCAAACATTTTCGCAATGAGATTTACAACACAGAAATAGGGTATCATCTGACAGGTCACTCCGAGAATTGCCAGAATGATACTAAAAATAAACTTGCCGTGATAAGATTTTCCCCAGCCCCAAAGAGTGCCAAGGGAAGAACTCTTTTTCTGTTTTTTCACAGCTATCAACCTCCTTCTCCACCAATATCAACCAATTTCCTGTGCCCGGCCATCCGTGATTCGGACAATCTTATCACAACATAAAGCAATCAGTTCCGGGTCATGAGTCGAAACAAATATGGTTTTCCCATCAGCCGCCAGCCTTTTCAAAAGTCCGGCCACCTCGCACATATGACGGTAATCCAGTCCAGATGTCGGCTCATCGAAAAGTAAAATCTGTGCCTTAGCCGCCATCGCGGATGCAATTGCTACCCTCTGCTTTTGGCCTCCCGACAAAGCCATTGGGTGTTTTTCCTTGTATTCACCCAGATCAAGGCTTTCCAGAATTTTCTCCGCCACATTTTTATTCGGATGTTCCATAGATAAAAGGATTTCAGAAAGAACACTGTTTGTAAATAACTGGTGATTGACATCCTGCATGACCATGTAGCAGATCTTTGTCAACTGACGCCCACGGTAGATTTTTCCTGAAATTTTTATAAATCCGATGCAGGTTTTTTCCAATCCACACAAGCATCGAAGGAAAGTAGATTTTCCGGCACCGTTATCTCCAATCACGCCAACAATGCTCCCCTCATGAATTTGAAGGCTTGGTATCCTTAAATCACAGATTCTTTCATCAGCAGGTGTCAGCTTTGTTTTTATAAACCAATATTTTCGGGGTGTATATGTAAAGTAAAAATCGGAAAGCTGCAATATTCCCCGTCCATCCTCCGAAGCAGACAGACTACTTTCGCTCACAGAACTTTTGTTATCCGAAATTGATTCATTAGAAAACTGGTGAATGTAGCGTTCCTCCAGTGACACAGGACGCAGTTCATAGGCTTTCAACTCATCTTCCGTGAGCGCGCAAAATTCCTGTTTTGTCCACTGATTCACAATGCAGCCCTTTTCCATATAGATAGCCCTGTCAATCACATCCTTCAGATACCAGAGGCGATGTTCCGAGATAATGATCGTCTTGCCCTGAGATTTCCAAAGCTGCATGGATTTACGCAAGTCACGAATCGCCGCCCAGTCTAAATTTGATGAAGGTTCATCAAGAATGATAATATCAGGAAGGAGTGCTGCTACAGAAGCACAGGCGATCTTTTGCTTTTCGCCACCAGATAAATCAAAAAGGCTGCGTTCCAAAAGTTCTTTTAAATTTAATTCCCTGACAACCTGCTCTTTTCTGGAAAGAATTTCTGCCTTCGGTAAACCGATATTTTCAGGGCCAAATACAATTTCTCCATCCGTGTCCACGGAAAAAAACTGACTGCGTGGATTTTGGAAAACCGAGCCGACAACGCCCGCCAAGTGATAGAGCTCCTGCTGACTGATTTCCAATCCATTTACACGAACTTCTCCGGTGAGTTCACCCTTAAAAAAATGAGGGATAAGGCCGTTAATCAGCCGTGTCACTGTTGTTTTTCCACAGCCCGATGCGCCACACAAAAGGACGCATTCACCATCAGGTACCGTCAAGGTGAAATCAGACAAGCCTGCTTGATCTAATCCTGCATAATGAAAATTCACATTCTTTATCTCAATCATACCATCCCACTTCCACTCGAAAGATAAACATATAAAATCGACAACACCAAAGTCACTGCAACTATCACATAATCTCTTCTGTGAAATCCAATTTCACAAACATTCGTCCTTTTTACCGGGGCACCAAGCCCTCTGGTGACCGCTGCCGCTGATAACTCATCCCCGATACTGATACAGGAAAACAGCAATGGAACCAGGCGGTATTCAATCATTTTAGTCACCTTGCCTCCACCCAATGCAATTCCTCTCATACGCATTGCATCACGAATCGATCGATATTCCTCGGACAGTGTGGGGAAAAAGCGCATCATAACAGCAATAGAAATTGCAAGTCCCTGCGGCAGGCGCATACGGTTCATGGCCGCCATAAACTCGCTGATTTTTGTTGTTGAAATGCAGTACCAGACCATAATCATTGTGGGAGCAAACTGCGTGATCATATAGCATAGAAACAGTATCAACATGCCCGCTACGCCCCCGATGTTTTTCTCCGTGACCTCCATGAACCATGTAGCCAAAATAAAAAGAACAGTGAACCTTACACCTACATGAGGTTTTCCTTCCAGGCAGACCAAAACCACCGGAACGTAGGTCATGACGGTTCGGACAATGTAAGCTGGGCCATCCGTTATATCAATCATTACAACAATGGAAAAAAGAATCAGCAAGAGCAGCTTCGTTCGTGGATCAAGATGAAAGCGAATGTTATGGAGCTTTCTTCCCTCATTTTCCATTTACACAATTCCCGCTTTCTCAAAGTTCCTCCGCACAACCGCTTTTCCGACAAAGGCGCCAATGACCCCGCATACAAAGCAGCCCAAAATGAGGATCGGATATGTAGCAGGGGTTACGAGCGTGAAAAGAGTATCGGCAAAGGAAGCGTCAAATCCGCCTTCGATCAGGCTCTGCTTGTAAGAGTCCGCTGTAAGAATGAGAGGGAGATAGCTTGCACTGACCCAAAGATTGAACACACCACAGCTGATAACGGTTTTTCTCCAGCTTTTATACCTCCCGGACTTAGCAATCAGGTCTGCAATCACGCCTGCTGCAATACAAATAGGTGCGCCGAGAAAGCCCATGCCAAAGATAAAAAGCAGGATCGCAACAATAACAGATGTAATTGTAAGCATACCGAACTTTTCGATTCGCGCGTAATAGAGCATCATTGGAATACCTGTGACAATCGGGATGAGAACTACATAACCGGCGATGATAAATGGGGACAGAAATCCGAGATACATGATAACCATTTGCACTACCCACAGAATTGCGGTAAAGATGCCGATTGTGATGAAATCTCTTGCTTTTAGTTTCTTTTCATTCATGAGAATGACCTCCTAACTTTTATTATGGTTAGACTTGGCTAACCACAGTGAAGTATAACATATAATTTATCCGAACTTCTATCCCTATATCAATATTTTAGCCCCATATAGCAACAAATTTTCGACTTGACAGGGGCTTAAAACAAGAAGATAATAATTGTGATAGGCAGCAAATCACAAATATTATTTGCAAAAATGGGTGGTATTATGGGTGATATAATAAATAAAATGCTTGAAAATTATTTGATTTCTTCAAATGTGCAGCTTAAAAAAGGGCCGGATAGCTTATCATTTACGCTCAACTCGGCAGAGGGGATCAGCAAGACCACTCTTTTCAATATCCTGCCATATATGCATCTGATTTTCTTTGATATTCATGCACGTTCTCTGCCAGGAGAAATCGCAGAAAATGCCGTGTATCACCCCATGCAATTCAATTATTGCATAGGAGGCAGAATTGAATTGCTTTTGGATGACAGTTCTTATATTTACCTGAAGGAAAAAGATTTCTGTATAAGCAGACAGACTTCACAGAGCGAATCCTATTTCCCCACAAGGTACTATCACGGCATTACCATGTATTTTGATCCGGATTTTTTCACAAAGGCTAACTCAAATGTGGAAGAACTATTTAACTTAAACTTGTCACGACTGCCAGAAATCTATTTTGAACAAAAAGATACCTACATTGCAGAAGCCAATAGTGAGATCAGTAAAATTTTTGAGCGTCTATGGCAGCTCTATGAAGTGCCATCCTCCTTTTATATGAAGCTCTGTGTCTTAGATTTGCTTCATCTGCTGTCAGATGCAAAAAGCTCTGCCCATGAAAAAACGCTCACTTTTTATACCAACACACAAGTTGAAATCGCAAAAAAAGCGGAACAGATATTGACTGCTGATCTAAAACAGCATATTCCCATGAGGCAGATCGCACAGCAATTTGGTGTCAGTGAAACAAGTTTGAAAAATTACTTTCGAGGAGTATATGGAAAAAATGTTTCCGACTATCTGCGAGATTTGCGTATGGATATGGCAGAAAAGCTGCTGACCGAAACCACACTATCCATATCAGAGATTGCTTCACAAATTGGATATACAAAACAGGGCAAATTTGCAGAGATATTTCGGAAACAATTTCAAATGAACCCCTTGGAATATCGACGCTCAAAAAAATTAGAAAACATTTAGAGTAGGAGCCGAGATTTGCCCCGGCAATATCTCGGCTCCTACACATGTCTTAAAATCATGTATAAATTAACTCTTGGAAAATAATTTCCTCTGCCTGTGCCTTACAAGCATTTGCCAGCTCCACCCATTTCATCGGGTCAACGGCTTTCAACTCCTCGGTCACACCGGCAGCTTTCATAAGCTGCGGCATGAGAATGTCCATGCGCTCGTTTGCCGCCTTGTCAAGTATAAAGGCCAAGGAACAAAACCGGCAAGCAATGCTTTTGGCTATCCAGATAGCCAAAAACCGCTTGTTGAGGGAATCCCCCCAAGCCCCCCTTGAACAGCTCCGGTACGGAGCTGGCTGCGCGTTTCTGCGAAACGCTTTTGAACATGACCGGCTCACCGCTGGTCATGTTCTTTTTCCTTTTCGGCTTCCTGTTCCTCGGTGCCAAGCAGCCGGTCCACATTTGCCTTCACGGTCAGCAGCTCTCGCATTTCATCGCGGGACTGCCGGTACTCGCCGTAGGCTTTTTTCTTTTCCTCCAGCAGCTTTGCATACTCGGCCTGCAAGCTCTTGACTGTCGGAATCTTCTTCAGCCCCAGCTCGTCAAAGGCTTTCTTTGCCGCCTTATGAAGCAGAATATCTGCTTCATGCTCCGCCAGAAATTTCTTGGAATACCCAGCTTTGCGATAGACCACATACACATCACGGGTCTTGGAATAGTTGATGATATGCGTCCGCAGGACAGCGATCTCAGCCATTCTTTTTTCTGCAGCTTTGATCTGGCCGGACAGCTCATTATATCGGGCGGTAGCCGCTGATGTTTTCTCTGCCAGTACCGCATACTCCAGCAGGCCATGGTCTGTCAGGTAATTCATGGTCTGGGCCAGTTGTTTCAGATTGAAAGACCGTGCCCACTTTGCATATCCGGCTCCTTTGCCCTCCCGCAGCTTTGTCTGGATGTCTACCAGGAGGTTGACCTTTTTGGGGTCTTGGGTAATCTGTTTTTTCTTACGCGGGGTGTGCCTTTTCTCACCTTTGATAACAGAGAGCAGCACATCCTTAGAATAATTCTCGCCCAGTGTATCCAGACGGACAGCGCGATCCCAGCCTTCACAGCGGAAGGACGGATTTTTGCCGGTCTTGATTTCATACCCGGCTTCCTGCAGCAGCTTTAACAGTGCGTCCCAATCCGCAGGTTTCTCCAACAAAGCGTTGTCAATGGCAACGCGCAGCAGCTCACGGTGAGAGGGCTTCGCCTGATCGCCCAGCCACTTGTTGTAGCTCTTGCCATGGGACTTTGGATTCTCCACAATGGAGTAGCCGTTTTCAATACAGATGGTATCATTGAGCCGCCGCACAGCTCTGGTGCTTCCCCAGAAGTTTCGGAACTTCCGGTCACATTCCAGATTGACGGAGTTCCAGATGATATGATTGTGGATATGGGCCTTGTCAATATGAGTGCAGACGATAAAGGCGTTGTTCCCCTTGGTAAATCTCCGGGCAAGCTCCTGGCCCAGCCGGTTTGCTTCCTCCGGCGTGATCTCGCCGGGGACAAAAGACTGGCGCAGATGATAGGCAATCACGTCATCTGCGCCGCGCACCCGGCCAGTCTTTTGAATGTACCGCTTTTTCGCAAACAGAAATTCCGCATCCGCGACCCGGCTGTCACACTGATAGCTGGTGATGAGCTTGCCGTAATCGGTTTTTTCCGGGTTCTTTACATAGTCGATAATGTCACTGATAGCCTGGCCGATTGACCGGCCTTTGCCTGTGTGCAGCGGCATGATTCTTGTAGTTGCCACGAAAATCCTCCCTTCATAACAAAACGGCCTGCCTATGCAGACCGTTTTGGCGATGTTTTCTTGTTCAATTCTTGCGCTGGACGACAGGAACCTGCTTGACCTTTTTTCCTACGGTCTGCCGTTCCAAAGCAAAGACCATATCACTGGTGCGCTCAAAAAATCCAATGTCTTTCTTCCAGCTCATCCCGCATTTGCAATGCTGTAAGCCAATGAATTGCTGCTTCATTTTCCTGCCGCAGTTGGGGCAGACTTTGTTGCTGGCTCCCATTCCTGTCACCATCTTTCTTGGTATGCTGAAATGATTATAGCATATCCAGGCACCGGATTCATCCATAAATCCGGTCCTGAATGGCATACCGCAAATCCTGTATCTTGCCCAGGAACCATGCTGCTGCCATGGGAAGCCCCACCGGGCTGACCAGGAGCGCGATCACCAGCAGGATGACACCGTTCTTCATGGAGTATGTAACCAGGACCGCCAACCCCAGCAATCCGATCACGGTACTGGCCAGACCAAATATAAAAGCCGAACAGTACAGCAGCGCCGAACATATCCATACGAATAGCATCAACACCAGGATAATCGGTGCAGCCAACAATTTTAATAAAAACCTCATGTTTTTTCAGCCTCCTTCCGTTTCTCCAGATAAGGCAGGCACATTGCCTGAATCTGAGCCTGTTCTTCATTTGATAACTTACACTTTACCTTGCTGCTATTCTGTACTACCAAAAATTCCTGATATGAAATGAACGAATCCAATAGTTCCTCAAACAGTGCTTCCGGTGTAGGGCAGCATTTTACATTTGACCAATCCTCCCCGGCGGTATCCCACAGCATGACTGCGAGGCCGTGCCGGGTCTGAACGATCTCCGTTGCCTGATCTTCCTCCAGGTAATCCCGGAAAATATCTAATACCTTTTCGTTTGTGAGCATTGTATTCCCAACTCCTTTGATACCGGCTTTCAGCTACGGTTTTATTGTAACCGCACCCAAGGGAGAAGTGCAAGGATGCGGCCAAAAAGAAAAAGGCAGAGGGAGTGCGGCGAGTTATGCCGTTCTCCCTCCGCAAATAGGGATTTATATCCCTGTTATGAAATGGAAGTGAACCGGGTCAATATCTCATTCACCCCGTTCCAAATTGCATCCTGCCTTTGGAGTATATCCTCCAAATCTGCATCATAAACACGCCCGGTTTCATGCACACGCTTGGTGAGCTGGTTCAAGTTATTACTGGAATATCGCAGCAGGGAGACCAGCTCCCGAAGCTCCGGTACCTCCAAATTCACCACAAAACCATCAATCGCCATTTTCCTCAGATAGGCTTCCCGGTTGGTGGTTCCTACCTGGGCCATCTTTGCCTCGATCAGCTCCAGCTCATGGGGAGATACCCGAAAATTTAATTGTACGTCCCGTTTCCGCTTGAACGCCATAGGCTCACCGCTCCGGTTCCTGCCGTTTGGCGGCCTTTTTCTTTGGGCTGGCAGGCGTTTTCTGCAAATCCTTCCGTACTGACTTCCGCAGCTTTTTTAACGGCTGGCTCCGGTCCTCATCCTTGGAGATCAGGACAAAATGCCCTTTGCGGTCATTCAGGCCAGAGAAGGCCATGGACTGAAAGGGCAGCATCGACATGAGCCGGTCCGTATCCCTGGAAGAACTTCTCGCCAAAAAGTCGTGTGAGATCTCCGCCATGAAATGGGTCCCGTTGGGACTGTTCGGTTCCTTCTGTGCCTGCAGCTCCGAAAGCAGCCGTGCGGCTTCTCTTTTGATTTCTTCATCGGAAAGCGGTGTCCGCAGATGCTGCTCCCGCCGCACCTGACTCAGAAAAATATCGGTCAGGCCGGGATGACAGGCAGATACCACAAATTCCGTATTGCGGTCATTGCCCCAGGTATCTGTATCCTCATACACCGGGACGGTCCTGGCCCAATCTTTGTTGGAGCGGGAAATGCGTCCATCCCAATCCATGTGACGGGCAGTAGCGGCAAGGACATAGAGCGTCCGGTCCATGCCGAATGCGTCAATGACCTCTAATGCGGCCTCTTTCCCAAGCCGGTTATCATGGTAATGCTCCCGAATCGCTGTCTCAATCGCTTCCTTGCAGGCAACATTCGCTTTGCGGGAAGCCCGGTACTGTTCCAGTTCGCCGTTTTCACGGGCATAGCTGCCCGGATAGGGATAGACCGGCGTTTCTTTCAGAATGCGGCGCTGCTCGGCATCGGCAGCGATCACCGCATTGGCCCGGCTTTCCATGGAATCAAAGACCACATCCACGTATCCGGTCTCCCGGCTCTCAAATTCTTTGAACACATCCTCCAGGGGGCTGGGGGATTTCATGAGTGCGCTTGCCTGCGCATCGGTCAGGTCGTGATATTCCAGTGACAGGAGAATATCTTCCCGGACCGTGTACTCATAGGTATGCTTCAAAATTTCATCCGGGGGCTGGGCCAGCAGCCATTTCCGGTAGGTGTCCTGTTCGGCAAACATCTTCTGATAGAGCGCCGTATTCCGTTCTTCGTTGGTCATGTCATCGTACCTCCAATTCTTTTTTGTGGGATTTGTCCGGTGCGCCATGGACCGGCGGCACCTTCAGCTTGCTTAACACCGATGGCCTTGCACTTTTGGCGATTGTCTGCTGGGGCTGTGACCGGCCCCGTCCGTCTATGTTCAGATCCATATCCAACTGCACCAGCCGGGCCGATTTTTCCCGCAGCTCCTGCTCGTAGGGGAAGGGCTTTCCAACCTCCGCTTTGGCGGCGGTCTGCTGCTGATAGAGATTGTCCAGCTGGGCCTGCACATTGGTCAGGCGCTGGGGCATCTGGGCCAGGGCATTTTCAATACGGGTCAGGTTTCCACGGGCATCCGTTCCCAGGGCAGTCTTGTGGCTCATTTCACCGCGTAAGGTCAGTTCATACTGTTTCTCAAACGCATTGAAGCTGACGAACATAGCAAAGCCCCGGTAACTGCCCACCTGTACCGGATCGGAGCCTTTCACTTCCTTGCAGGCGTCCAACAGCGCGGCACCGGCGTTTTCCTTATCCACCAGCGTATCGCCCCGGATTTCCATACCTACGAATCCATCCTCCGGGTGGGGATGGGCGGCGAGAGTTGCCATATCTGCTTCCAGGCCCCGGATATAGCCTTTGTTCTGCTCAATCTGCTCCGGGAAGTATTTCAGCAGGTTATCCTCCAGACGAAACTGCTTGCTCTGGTGGTCGGCTTTCATCAGCTTCAGCCGGGAGACCTCCACATCCAGGTCCATGCGCTCCTTGATACGGGGATCACCGGCACACAGCGCCTTAATTTCCGCAAAGGACAGCGCCGTTTCATCCACATCATCACAGGATCGGACCGGAGATTTTGAGGTCATGATCTGGCTGATGAATTTTTGCTTATTCTCCACGGTCTGCCAGAGGTATGCGTCAAATGTCCCTTCCGTCACATAGCGAAACACATGGACAAGGGGATTTTGGTTGCCCTGGCGCTCGATCCTGCCTTTTCTCTGGGCCAAATCTCCCGGCCTCCAGGGGCAGTCCAGATCATGGAGCGCCACCAGCCGGTCCTGCACATTGGTCCCGGCTCCCATTTTGGAAGTGCTGCCCATGAGGACACGCACCTGGCCGGTCCGTACCTTGGAAAACAATTCTTTCTTCCGTACTTCGGTATTGGCATCATGGATAAAAGCAATCTGCTCCGGGGGAATGCCCTGGGCAATGAGCTTTTGTCGGATGTCCTCATAGACAGTAAACGCTGGTTCCGGCTCCGGCACGGGGATAGCGGTTTCTAAAGCATGGATTTCCGGGTTGTCCAGATTGCCGGTAACTGCCTTTGCCACTTTTTTTGATGGGGCTGCTTTTGGAGTGGAAATATCGCAGAACACCAGCTGGGTCAGCTTTTCGTCCTGCCCGTCCCTCCAGACCTGCATGATGTTCTCCACACATTGGTTGACCTTGGTGCCTGCTTCGTCTGGCAGCAGCGGACTGATAATCCGCTGGTCAAGCCCCAGCTTGCGGCCATCCGAAGTAATCTTGAGCATATTGTCAACAGAAGGGTTCACCGATCCGCCGTGAACAAGGGCAGCGCGTTCGGAGAGGGCCTGCACCATTTCCTGCTGATGCTCCGTAGGTTTTGCCACAACAGTGTGGTATTCCACCTCCGGGGTAGGCAGATGCAGCTGATCGGCGGTCTTGATGTCCGCCACCTCTTTGAACAGGTTCATCAGTTCCGGTAAGTTAAAGAATTTGCTAAACCTTGTCCTTGCCCGGTAGCCGGTGCCTTCCGGGGCCAGCTCCAGGCCGGTGACAGTCTCACCGAACCGGGAAGCCCAGCAGTCGAAATGCACCATATCCAGCTCCCGCAGCCGTTCATACTGCAAATACCGCTGCATGGTATAAAGCTCGGTCATAGAGTTGGAGACCGGGGTGCCGGTGGCAAAGACCACGCCCCGGCTTCCGGTCACTTCGTCCAGGTAGCGGCACTTGGCGAACATATCAGAGGATTTCTGCGCGTCCGTGGTGGAAAGCCCCGCCACATTGCGCATCTTGGTGTAGAGGAACAAATTTTTATAATTGTGCGCCTCGTCCACAAACATCCGGTCCACACCCAGCTGCTCAAAGGTGATGACATCATCTTTCCGGTGGTCGGCCTGCAGCTTTTCCAGCCGCGTTTCCAATCCCCGCTTCGTGCGTTCCAGCTGCTTGACGGTGAACTGTTCGCCGCCGCTGGCTTTCACCTCGGAAATGCCCTGGGTGATCTCCCAAATCTGCTCCTGCAGCAGCCGTTCCTGCCGCGCCTTGCTGATCGGGATACGCTCAAACTGGGAATGGCCGATGATGATCGCGTCATAGTCTCCGGTGGCGATCCGGGCGCAGAACTTCTTGCGCCGGTGGGTCTCAAAGTCCTTTTTAGTGGTCACAAGAATGTTGGCCGAAGGGTAGAGCCGCAGAAACTCGGAAGCCCACTGTTCCGTCAGGTGATTTGGCACCACAAAGATGGATTTCTGGCACAGTCCCAGCCGTTTGCTCTCCATAGCGGCGGCCACCATCTCAAATGTTTTGCCAGCACCTACCTCATGGGCCAGCAGCGTATTCCCGCCATACAGCACATGAGCGATGGCGTTTTTCTGATGCTCCCGCAGCGTAATTTCCGGGTTCATGCCCGAAAACACGATATGGCTCCCGTCATATTCGCGGGGCCGGGTGCTGTTCATTTCTTCGTTGTACTGGCGCACCAGGGTCTGCCGCCGTTCCGGGTCTCTCCAAATCCAGTCTTTGAAAGCGTCCCGGATTGCTTGCTGTTTCTGTGCGGCCAGGGTGGTCTCCTTGGCGTTCAGTACCCGGCGCTCTTTGCCGTCCGGGTCCTCTATGGTGTCATAAATGCGAACATCCCGGAGATTCAGAGAATCCTCCAGGATGCGGTAAGCGTTGGCGCGGTCCGTGCCATAGGTGGTGTAGGCCGCGATGTTATTATAGGGTATCTGGGTTTTGCCGGTGATCTGCCACTCGGCGGTATAGGCGGCGTAATTGACATCAATGGTGCCGCGCAGATACCGGGGCGTGTCAAAGGTTTCGTACATGAATTGCCGGATGTATGCCTTGTCAATCCAGGTCGCGCCCAGCCGCACCTCAATTTCCGATGCGTCCAGGTCCTTGGGCTGGGCCGCTTGCAGAGCTTCCACGTTGACGGTAAAAGCAGAATCCCGTTCCGCCGCCCGCTGTGCGGCCCGGAGCTTCTGCCGGACGTTGCCGGACAGGTATTCGTCGGCGGTCTGCCAGCCGGAAAGCGGATCGCTGCCATAGGCCGGGTCCTTGAAAATAACTCCGGTCAGGTCAGCGGCGATTTCCTCGGTGGATTTGCCGGTCAGCTGGGACATATACTCCATATCCACCCTGGCTTTTTCTGCAATAGAGACAGCCAGTGCTTCGCTGGCGGTGTCCACCGTAGTTACTGCTTTATGGGGCTTGATGGTGCGCTTGGTGAACATATCCGCCTTGCGCTCCAGCTTTCCGTCCTCATCCAGCACCTCCAATGCACACAGCAGGTAATAGGAAGAATCGTCCGAAAAGGCCAGCCGGTTTCCACGGTCATTGATAAGCCCGTATTTGGCGGTAAAGGAATCATAGGCAACGTTTAATTCCCACTGCTTGCCAGCAATGGTTTCATCCGGGTAGTCCTCAAGCTGGTATGCAATCAGCGTATTTACAATCTGCCGCAGTTCAATCATTCCCATGACGCGCTCTTTGGTTGCGTTGGCAAGCTCTACCGGGCGCATCACAGAATTTTCCCGGAAATATACTTCGCCGTCTACCACGGCATAGGAATAGTTTTTTACGTTGGGGTCAGCCGGAATGGAGGTGTCAGCGATTTCTCCGTCCCCTAACTCCGGCAGCTCTGCTTCCTGGTAAGTGCCGCGAATGTATTTCACGGCATCATGGAGCTGGTCGGAAAGCTCCAGCCCTTCAATCGGCTCCACGGTAAAGTCCTGCCTGCCATATTGGGTACTTTCGGAAGTCTGCCTGCCTAAGATCATTTCCGGGTGGTCCACAAAATAGCTGTTGATCGAAAAGCCATCTTCATTCTGGCCCAGATGCACCCAATCTGGTTCTATGTCAATAGGGCGGTCCCGTTTTTGCAAAAAGATAATGTCCGAGACCACTTCCGTACCGGCATTGGCTTTGAAAGCGTTGTTTGGCAGGCGGATTGCCCCCAGGAGATCCGCCCGCTGCGCCAGGTATTTCCGCACTTCCGGGCTTTTGGCGTCCATGGTGTACCGGCTGGTGACAAAGGCCACCACGCCGCCCGGCCGCACCTGGTCCAGTGCTTTGGCGAAAAAGTAGTTGTGGATGGTAAAGCCCAGCTTGTTATAGGGGCGGTCATTAACCTGATACTGTCCGAACGGCACATTGCCGATTGCCAAATCATAAAAGTCACGCCGGTCCGTAGTCTCAAACCCTGCCACGGTAATATCCGCTTTGGGGTAGAGCTGCTTGGCAATCCGCCCGCTGATGGAATCCAGCTCCACGCCGTACAGCCGGGAGGCGGACATTTCCTCCGGCAGCATCCCAAAGAAGTTACCCACGCCGCAGGAGGGTTCCAGAATGTTGCCGCTGGTAAAGCCCATTTTCTCCACAGCCTCATAGATTGCTTTGATAACAGTGGGGCTGGTGTAGTGGGCATTTAAGGTAGACGCTCTGGCCGCTTCATATTCAGCCGGTGTCAGCACGGTTTTCAGTTCAAGATATTCCGTTGCCCAAGAAGCCTTGCTTTCGTCAAACGCATCTGCAAGGCCGCCCCAGCCCGCATACCCGGAAAGGATTTTCTGTTCCTCCGGTGTGGCCTGGCGGTGTTCTTCCTCACATTTTTTCAAAAGCTGGATCGCCATGATGTTGGCACGGAATTTCTGTTTTGGGCCACCCTCGCCCAGATGCTCATCTGTGATGCGGAAATTGTCAGTGGTGGGTGTTGGCGGAGTAGGTTCCGGTTCCTCAACGTGCAGCCGTTCCACCACAATGTCATAGGGCAGGACGTTTTTCTCCCCCGGATAGACCGTATCACTCACATGAGAGGCCGGAGCCATCGGATCGCGTCTTTCCGGCTTTTCCGCAGCTTCCTGTGAAAATGCATCTCCCGTTATTTGGGGTCCTTCAATTTCCTGCCCTGTGGCTTCCGATATTGGGAAGGCACCCAATACACGGAGATATTGTTTCTCCTGCAAATCATAGACAGCAGCGCCATCGTAGGCAAAACCGTCATCTTCCATGGTCCCGTTCACATAGCTCTGTGCTGCTTTCTCGGCCTCTTGTAACGTCTGGTAATCCAGCTTTTCGTCAAAGCCATTCTCAAAATGGTGATAGACCACTATCTGATACCTGGGAGACATACGATCCGCATAGCTGTCAATCGTTTCTTTGGTCAACCATTCGGGTTTTTGGGGAAGGATATCATACAGCTCCCGCATCTTTGCAATCTGCTTGCGGACACTTCCCGCCCACAGGTGTTTCTCACTGCGTTCTCCCGCGCTTAAGAAGTATTCACAATCGGAGCGCAGACGGTCTAACAGCTGATATTCATAGCTATAATCCCGTATCCCATCTGTTTTCTCCGGTTCGGTGAAAAACCGATCTTCTTTGATGAGCTGGGCAATCCGGCGTTGTACCTTGGGCCAGGGCAGTTCAAGTGCCTCTGGGCTTCCAGCACGGACAACGAACAGGCTTTTACTCTCGTCACCACCGTACTCACGGGACAGCCATGCGGCGGTATCTTTATCCCTGGCATGGTCTTTCATATAACGGATAACAGCACGTTTGCTGTCTATGTCTCCATTCCATGCGCGAAGGGCATTGTCAATATCGTCTTGCGAGAGAGGACGCAGCAGTTCGTGGAGACGTGGGTAAGTTTCGTCTATGACCTCTTGATGAAGGCGCTGACGGAACTCTGGCACACCTGAATACAGCCGGATCAGCTCTATATTGCCGGAATTGAGGATAGCACGGCGAACAGCGGAGTTGCCCTCGATCACGGCGCTTTCACGGTCAGAGCGGCCACAGGCATTACGGTATGCCGTGTCCTCTGTAATAGCGGCAAGAACCGTGGGCTTGTATTTCTCAAACTGTTCCCGAATGGTAGGCTGTGTGCGTTCCGCTTCAGTATCCTGAAAAACCCTGGAACCGTCTGCACCAAACTCTGCTTCGTGGGCATCAATATCCCGTTGTGCTTCATGGTCTATCGACAGCAAGGAATACTCCGAACGCTCGGTGTCTCCTTCCACAACAGCGGAGACCGTCACATCATATTTGTCTCGCAGCTGTTCCACATACTGTTCCAGCTGTGAAGCCGGAACGCCGCACATTTCCACGCGGCCGCCACCGGGGATTGAGCGGGTGGTCAGATTCAGCTCCAAGTCTGCAGCAGCTTCTTTTGCATCCTCGCCGTACATCTCAAAGAAATCGCCAATCTGAAACAGCACAATGTCATCCGGGTGGCGTTCTTTGACGCTGTTATAGTCCCAAACAGAAATGTCAGACTGTGCAGGCGTTTCGATAGCGTCTGCTTCGGCCAGGGCTTTTTCCTGCTGGATTCGCTCATACTGCGCCTGTTCTGGTCCGGTCAGATAGCGGCCTTTTTGGATAAGGCTGGTGATTCGCTTGGAAACCTTATCCCAAGTGAGATTTACTTCGGGGCATCCATCTTTCCGATAGCGGAGACCTTTCCCATCATGATCTTCCCAACTGCCATTTGCCCCAGAGAGAACATGGGAGCGTCCTCCAATACCATATTCTCTTTTGAGAAAATCTGTTTTTTCTTTGTCGGTATGGGATTCCTGGAAAAACGCATAGACACGGCCTTTGCCGCCCTCAACACCGCTGCCGTTGGAAAGGGCGTTGTCGATCTCATCCTCCGTGATAAATTGTTTCACCGCTGGAAGTTCTGTCATATCCGAAACAAAGGTCCTACGGGAAAGATTCAGGTCATGAAGATTTGCAAGAATCTCTTTGGGAGCGTGATAATGGAATCGCAGAATATTCCGATCCTGCTGATAGGCAGTCAAAAATTGCTCATACTCTGACAGAAGCGCCGCCCGGAAATCGGGATTTTCCAGCTGCTCGGCAAGCCGGTGTGTCTCATCCGGGAAATTATTACTGCGAATATCGGAAAAGCTGGGCAGATAACCAGCTGTTCTGGCATCGTCACTGAAATCGTGATAGAGATTCCAGAGCTTTACCGCCAGTTGTGATCGTTCATGGCCTTCGGCTTCCGCCAGTTCTACATTGGTGGCATACTGGCCGGATTCCAGCAGCTGGCCGATACGCTCGGCAACGCTCTGCCAGGAAATGACCTGTGCGGACTTATCATATCGGGCTGATTTACCATGGGACAGCCGGATACCTTCCTCGGTGTACCATGCGGTCACATTGCCCGTGTCCATGGTGAAGCCGTTGCCGCCGCGATAGAGAGTTTGCAAATAGGCGGCGATCTCCGTGATAGTTTTTTGCTTTTCAAAGGCAGCAACCACATCCATACGCTGACCAGTCGTATTGCCGCCTGCCCGCAGCACATGGTCAATCTCGGCCTGAGTAAAAGAAAAAGCAGAGGATGTATGCGCTACATTCTCTGCTTCATCAATATTTCTGATTTGTTCCGCTTCGGAGAGGAACAGGTCCAGCGTCAGCTGTTGATAAGTTCCTCCAGAATCAGCTCCTCCGCCTGGGCCTTGCAGCTGTTCATCAGCCCCACCCACTGCATCGGATCGCTGGCTTTCAGAGCTTCCGTCGCGCCCGCCGCTTTTGCCAGCTCCGGCATCAGCTGCTCCAACCGGCTGTTCGCGGTCTCGTCGATCTCCTGAAGGTGCGGGTACAGCTTCTCCGACAGCAGCATCTGGCTGTAGAGGACCGGACGATGCTCCTTCAGATAGGTTTTCCGCATCCTGCCGTACTTGCCCAGGGGCTTCACCGGCTGTTCGCTCAGTTCCAGGTTGGGAATCAGATAATCCCCGTTCTGTCTGTAAGTCAATGTGTTGTTCATCCTGTGATCTCCTTTCCGCGATTTTCTCGCGCTCTGCATTTTGAATGGTGACGCCGATTTGCCGCAGCACCTGCTGGTTGATCTGGCTGACCGCCGTACCGAGGGCGGCGACGGTGGCCGGGGTGTTGAAATCGAAGATTGCCATGAAATCCTCATGGTCAAAATACTGTTCCGGCTCCAGCCCGCAGCGGGACATTAAGGAGTAGGTGATGCTGACTGCGGCGGCAGATCGGAACTGCACCGATATGTTAAGCTCATCGTACTCCTCCAAAAAGGAATCGTCAACGATGCGGAGAATGTCCTGCCGGTTATCGTTCCAGTATTCATCTGCCAGTTTCCCGGCCACACCCGCCAGCTGCTGGGGAAAGTCCGGGTCCGCGACACCGTACCGGCGTTCCAGCATGGCGGCAACCGGGATAATATGTTCCGGTTCCATCGTCCAGAGCCAGGGGCGGCGGGAATTGGGCCGTTCCCCCGTGTCGGAGACATCAAAGACATAACGGAGCCTTGGACGGTCCCCGGAATCATCCACCAGGGCGATCCCCTTGGAGCCCCGCCGCACATAGCGGCCCATCCGGTTATTCCACAGGTCATATTCCGCGCAGGCGGTAGCGTCCGGGCGCTGGGCATAGATCAGCAGCTGCTCATGGTAGGGATATTTGTATAGGCGGGAGGCAGTAGTAAGAAACGCCGCCCATTCCTGCCAGCTGCCCACAAGCTGAGTCGATACCTGTTCGGCCATCTGACGGTAAAATTCAGCTTTAGTTGGCATGGTTTTCTGTCCTCCTTTCGTTTTTTGGATAAAAGGAAAGCAGGAAACCTCGATGGATTTCCTGCTCAGATCATTGATTAAGTAAAAAAGCAGCCCACAGTGACTTGTGGACTGCCTTTCCCAAATTTTTTTACACTCACACATTGCAGAATAGTACCATGACATTTAGCCCATCCAGCTTCGTATTTTCCACTAGATGTTTTCGTTTGCCAACTCTAGCTATGTTCATGGCGGCCAATGCCTTGGCCCATTTATCTACCATTCACCAGTATAGTCACCCACTAGTTCTTGATGTGCGCCTTACTTTATGCAGTATTGGTTCTGCATTACCTCGTACGGCAGCGGCATCCTAAGACGAGAGAACCGGCAAGGTCAAAAGTTTTTTCAAAAGACCACTTCCTTCCATTGCCAATGAGGCATTTATATTGTATACCAATTATGCTGCATTTTCAATAACTTTTAAAAGTCTGGGTATAGTTCCAACTGGGCAAACTCGGCATCGTTCATAGCCTGGAGCTTACCCAGGGCGCTGTCCGTCAGCTCTTGAAGCTCAGTTTCCTCCGGCGAAAGCGCGCCGCGCATCTCGGTCAGGGCCTCGATCAGCCCGGTGCGGCTGCCGGTGTTGTAGATACAAAGCAGGTTCGTTTCCTCAAAAGTGAAGTTTCCCATTTCAAATCTCCCTTTCCGAGCTCTTTTTGGGCGCTGTCTTTTTGTGTTCCGTCTTGGGCTGGCTTTTCAGCTGCTCCATGACGGACTTTTTCTTTTCCCGGTCCTCACGATGGGCGGCGGCAGCCAAATCCATAAGGGAGATCGGCTGGCCGGAACGGGCCTGCTGTTCCAGCTGGGCCACGGTAGGTTCTTTGGGGCCGTTGTTGATGATCCCGTCAATCATGCCGTAATCGTCCTCCATGGACATTTCCGCATTTCTCAGGGGATTGTCCTGGGGAAGAAAGCCGGGAATCGCCTGAAAGCCAAAGCTGTCACAGTAATGACAGGATACTGCACCATCTCGCTTGACCGCAACAATGTCGCTGACGCTCATAGAGGGATG
This sequence comes from Lachnospiraceae bacterium, assembly GCA_021205565.1. Classification (GTDB taxonomy): domain Bacteria; phylum Bacillota; class Clostridia; order Lachnospirales; family Lachnospiraceae; genus RGIG6307. The sequence continues at coordinate 60,376 of JAJPXG010000057.1, forward strand.
CTGATAATCCGCCGGATGTTCATTGTTGAATTGATACCAAAGGGCATCTAAGGCGGCGTCGGTGCTGTCCGCAGCGGGCAGGGGCGCTGTGTAAACAAGATCATAATTTTCATGCTCCACTTTGCGCCCGATAGATTTCAGCCAATCCAGCCCTTCATAACGGATGTCCCGCTGGGCGTCATCATGCTTTACCTGATAAATGGCGAAGCAGTCTCCCTCATGGGCCAGAAAAGCCGCTTCCCGTTCTTGCTGATGGTCATGGCGTTCCATGATTTTATCGTGGAACAGGGGGCATTCTTCCCATTCTTCACGGGACAGGGCGAACACGGTGCCGGGAGCCTGGGTTTCAAAATCTTCCCGGTCAAGCAACATTTCTGCGCTGCCGCCGCCGACAATGGCATAGACGGTCAAATCCATATCGTACAGCTCCATGGCCCGCTCTTTGGAGAGGGGCAGCATATCGCCGTCCAGATAGCCGCAGGCTTCCAGATCGGCCATGCCCAGAGATTCATCCGGCATGGGGTATTCATCCAGAGCCTGCTCCGGCGCATCCGGCAACATGGAGGTGGGTGGTGTTTCCACAGATTCAGCCCCTTCTTCCTGTTGTACCGGCGATTCAACTGTCTGGGAAGAAATATCCGGCGTTAAGTCACCTTCCAGTCTTTTGAGGGCTTCATCCCGTGAAATGACACCGCTGTTTAGCTGCTCCGCAACCTCCACACACATTTCTTTTGTATGAAAGCCGAGAATTTCCGCCGCTATGGGACCACCAGGAGTAGAATCATACGCCTGGATATAATAGCGATCCTGTTCGCCGGTGGCGCGGGGATTGGCGTGTGCCATGTAGCGTTGTTTTGGCTTTTCCGGCTCCGGTTCTATCCGCTGTTCCTGTACTGTCATTTCAGCAGCTTCTAACGCATGAGGGTCAATTCCGCGTTCTTTGCAAATCTCGGCAAAATGGCGGTCAATATCGGTAATCAAACCGCTGGCTGTTTTGTTGATGGTCTCCAGACTGGCCCGCAGTTCAGCCAACTCTTTGCCTTGAGACCAGGACGCAATATAACCGAAGCTGTTTTCTCCGGTCTGGATGCCGTAATACTGGCAGACAGCATAGGAAATGCTTTCAGCCTCGACCTCCTCGGTGTGCCGGTCCTTTTTCTTGGGCGGCTCCCTGGTTTCATCACCGGCAACTGCCGCCGCCTGCTCCTTCTCGTAATTGTGGAGCTTGGAGTGGGCGATCTCATGGACCGTGGCGGAGACAGTCTGTACCTCGCTCATGCCCTCCCGGATGGCGATACGTTGGTCATCAGGGCTGAAATAGCCATCCATGCTGGCATCCATTTTTTCAAATGTCAACGGCACCGGGGCGGAGCGGCGCAGCGCCTCCATAAATGCGTCAAACTGCTGAACATCGCCGGTCAGGTTGCTGGCCAGCTGGGGCAGCGGTTTTCCGTCCGTCTGGCTGACATCGAACACCTTGACCGGCTTGAACATGGGAATCTGGATTTCCTTTTCTTCGGTAATGACCTTCCCATCTGCATCCAGCATGGGCGCTTTGGTGTCCGGGTTCAGTTTCTGTTCCTCGATTTTCTTCTTAAATGGTGTGGGAGCAATGATGGTGATGCCGTGTTCTCCCTTTTTCACATGGCGTTCAAACTGATCCCGCCATTTGTTGAAGCCCGCCACCAGTGTAGCGTCCGGCTTCTGCATATAAATGAGCATCGTATTGTTGACGGAGTAGCGGTGGAATCGGGACATGGTGGAGAGGTATTTCATATACTTCTCGCTTTCAAACAGCTCCTTGATCCCCTGTTCGATGCCCTCCGTGATTTCCCGCAGCCGTTCTTTGTTGGATTTCTTGGGTTCTGCCATATTGGTCATGCTCCTTTCGATTAAATGAAAAAAGCAGGAAACCTTTTTTAGATTTCCTGCTCGGTGGTGCCACTGTGAGGTGGCAAGTATTCAGTTGTTTATGGGAAAGTTTCTGTTCAACATATTTTGATTTGTTTTTCAATATCCTAAGAATTTCACTTTTGACACTTCGACCCAAACTGCCTCTCCTTTTTTTACAGCTCTGCCTGAAGGAAGTATCCCATCTCTTGCAACTTCTATTCTTGTGTACTTCTTCCCTTCATATTCATATTCTTCAAAACGTTCCTGATTGCTAAGAGAGACTAAAACCGCAAAATCACTTGGCTTTGGCTGTAGTATTTTTTTCTGCATCACTTCATAACATGCCCCATCATATAAACTAGAATCATGTAAACACATATCTCTATATGAGGCATTAAGAACCCCATTTTCAATTTCTAAATGAATTCCTGCGCACCGGGAAATATTCAATGTAAGCAAATAATACATAATCGCCGTAAGCATTTGATTGAGCAAGAACTCATCATTCTTACTCTTACAAATATCCAGTATCCGTGAAAAATAGGATTCTAATACTGATAAAAAGAAAGAGTCTTTTTCTGAATATAGTATTAGTGTCTTTTCGAGACGTTTACGATTAATGGAAAATGCATTTAAGTTTCGCCTGGCAGGGTACATTGCGTTCTCGCTGATAAAAATAGTATTATCAATCCGTATTAGTGGGCAAATATAAGATATTTGATTCTTCAATGGAGGATAAAAAGTGCATATCTGCGCCGGTTGTGTTGTTTTTACCCACTGATAACCATCTGAAAATTTTAAATTGATATAATCCTCAACCGGAAGAACAAAAGCAATATCTCTGATTGATCCAATATTTAGTGATATCGTTCCTTTCTCTGAATCATATTTTAGATTGCCCGTGTTTTTGCGAACTCGACAACTATCTTCCACGAGATTAATAGAAATACGGAATTCTTGTTGATAGCTGAAGGCTTGTTCCTTTGTAAATTCGTCAGTTTCTTCATTGCTATGTTCATCAAAATCATAATCGACCAGTCCATATGCCACCCAATACAGACTTCCAAGAGAGTCTGAAAGTGTTTGTATTATACGATATAAGAATTGTTTAACATCGTAAATTACTATGGCTAGCCCTTGTTTTTTATCAGCAAACTGAACTAATTTTTCATTCAGTGGAAGTAGTTCTCCCTTTTCAGAATCATAAAAAAGAGCGGACAGGCAATAAACATTTTCACTTAAAAAGCGTGTATCTATTTCACCTATGGCATTTGCATCTCTAGGGATTCCACCAATATCTTGAAAAAAGGTAATTGCCTGATTAATTGAAGTTGGATTGTTTACATCGATATTCGTTGATAATCCCTCGTTCAAGTCTCCACGATATTTATTGAGCATTTCCTTTTTTTCCGAGAACAAGCTTCCGACTCCAAATGATGCTAATGGATTAATATATATTGTTCCATTCAGTAAGGCCATTGTATATTTTGCATCACTGTATATTTTCCCCAGAATAAACGGTTTGTCATAATTCATTTTCTGCCACCTGTCCTGTTCAAAAGACTTTACCATTCATTTGTTGTGTTCATTCTTATTCTATCATACAATGTGCAAGAATTGAAGCGAAGAAATGCACTCCATTAAAGAACCCCGGCGCAGACAGGTGGAAAACAGTCCGGACCGGGGTGCAGCCTTATTCTGATTTGGGGGATGTATCCCTACGGGGCGGCATATAACCGCCTGCTTTTGCACGTTCCCGCGCCGCTGCCCGGCGCTCCTCACTGAAAGGCTCCCGAACCAATACGCAGCGTTTGGGGACGGTGTAGGAATGTTCATCCTTCCGGCTGATCTGGCTGGGGTATTTTTCTGCCAGCCGGGAGAGCTTTTCCAGGAGCTTCGGGTCATGGGTGTAGACCTCGGCAGTGGTTTCCGCCTGATTGTAGAGGATTATAGTTTCCTGTTCATAGAGGGACAGCTTCATCCTTTGCCGCCTTTCTGACGGTCAAATTCCAGCTTGAAATTCACGCGCTGCCCGTCATCCTCCAGCACAACAACGGCATCATAGGTCTTGCCGGTTTTCTCGGAATAGCAGCCCTTCAACGACACGCGGCCTTTTTTCAGCAGCTCCGCCGCCACACTCTTGGTCAGCTGCTTTTTCTTAGCGGAAAAGAACTTGCTGTTTTTCCAAAGGGCAAACCGGCATTGCTGATTTTCACAGAAAAAGCCCTGCTTGCTTTCGGTCACGCTGCCTCCGCAGCGGGGGCATTTGCCGATCACCTCCCGGTCAGTGGGGAACAGAACCTCCGCGCCCTGTATTACCTGATAGGTGGAAACCAGCTCCCGCAGCATAGCGGCGATCCCGTCCATAAATGCAACCGGCTCCAACTGGCCGCGCTCGATCTCTTTCAGCTTGTATTCCCACTCCGCAGTCAGAAGCGGTGATTGCAGCTGTTCCGGCAGAACTGTGATAAGGGAGACCGCAGGCTGGGTGGGCAGGAGCTGTACCGCCTTTTTGGACTTTTTGCGCTCCACAAATCCGGCAGACACCAGCTTTTCCAGGATACCGGCGCGGGTGGCCGGAGTACCTAATCCCTTGCGTTCCGCATCCTCCGGCATATCTTTGGCACCGGCGGTCTCCATGGCGGATAGGAGCGTATCTTCGGTGAAGTGTTTGGGCGGCGTTGTCTTACCTTCCTTGATACCGGGGACAACCACCTCAAAGGACTGTCCCTCGGCTACCACAGGTAATGCTTTTGCATCCGTTTCTTTGTCTGCTTCCGGCGCGTTTTTCAGAGAGGCCCGGTACCGGCTGTCCAGCTCCTTCCAGCCGGGATTCAAAACAGCGCGGCCTTTGGCGGCAAATAAGTGACCGGCACAGTCCAGCGTCACATTGGTTTCGGCATATTCATAGGGCTGGCCTACGGCACAGAGCAGCCGCAGGGCCACAAGCTCCAGAATGGACCGTTCTCCAACCGGCAGGCCGGACAGATCGGTGGTGAGGATATTCTGCGTGGGGATTACCGCATGGTGGTCGGTGACTTTCTTATCATCGATCACGCGGGAACCGTCACACCGGACAGAGATTCCTTTGGCAAAGGGCATGGCCTTGGCGGTGGTGTTGACCAGTACCGGCAGGCCCTCCGCCATATCAGAGGTCAGATACCGGCTGTCGGTCCGGGGATAAGTACACAGCTTTTTCTCATACAGATTTTGCAGATAGTCTAACGTCTGCTGGGCCGTATAGCCTAGGAGCCGGTTGGCATCCCGTTGGAGGGTAGTCAAGTCATAAAGGGCGGGCGGTTTTTCCGCTTTTTCCTTGCGCTCCACCTTCTGTACCACAGCGCAGCCGTCCACACAGGCTTCCTGCAAGTGTTCCGCATCCGCCTTTTCCTTCATTCGTTCACTGGCAGCGGTAAAATCGGAAAGTCCCAGCATCACGGTATAGAACGGCTCCGGCCGGAACGCATCAATTTCCGCTTCCCGCTGGACGATCAGCGCCAGCGTAGGTGACATGACGCGGCCCACATTCAAAGTGCGATGATACAGCACCGAAAAGAGCCGGGTGGCATTGATCCCCACCAGCCAGTCAGCCTCTGTGCGGCAGAGCGCCGCCTGATGCAGCCCGTCATAATCACTTCCGGGGCGGAGGTTTTGAAAACCGGCGCGGATTGCCTCATCTTCCATGGAGGAGATCCACAGCCGTTTCATGGGTTTCTTGCAGCCTGCCAGGGTGTAGACAGTCCTGAAAATGGCTTCGCCCTCGCGTCCGGCGTCGCAGGCATTGACGACCTCCGACACCTCCGGGGCGTTCATCAACTCCCGCAGGATTTCAAACTGCTTTTTCTTATCCGCGCCCACCACAAACTGCCACTTTTCCGGCAGAATCGGGAGATCATCATAGCGCCACTTGGCGTATTTAGGGTCATAGCTCTCTGCATTAGCAAGCCCGGCCAGATGACCGATGCACCAGCTCACCCGGTAATCGTTTCCTTCCAGATAGCCATTCTTTTTGGATTTTGCGCCGATTACAGCGGCCAAACTCTGTGCCACAGAGGGTTTCTCGGCAATCACAAGTCGATAGCTCATTTTGTGTTCCTCCTTCTATTCAAATAGGCCAGCATTTCCCGATGACAGATGCCCACACAAGTCTGCCCTGCATGGGAACAGCCATAGCAAGGATGGTTCTTGGGGAGAGAAGGGGCGCGGCGGGGGTTAACCACCCCCCATTGCGTATGGGTAAAGATAATTTAAAAAACACTTTGGGTGGACCGGTTGAATAAGCAAAGTAGAAGAGGGTTTG
>JAJPXG010000057.1:66578-88072 GCA_021205565.1 Lachnospiraceae bacterium
TACATTCAAAAGGACACTCGGTGATGCGTGGCAATCCGGATCGTCCTCGCTGGTTTCCGGTTCTGCCCTATCCTAATCCTCTCTCTCCCACGGGGCGTCCTCGGCATCGTCCTCATCGCCGTAATCGTAATCGTCCAGGTCAGCGTTGCCCTTGGTCTTTGGCTTATTCTTTATCAGCTTAAAATAGGCAAAAGCACCGCCGCCACCGATCAGGGCGATCAGCAGCACCACCGGGACAGCAGGATTTAGCCCGCTGGTTTCTTTCTCTTGTTCTTCCTCCGGCTCCGTTTCCGCAGGTTCCTCTGTCTGTTCCGGTTCCTGAACCATCGATGCGCATACGCAGGCCGTCATATCCTTGGCGCACACCGCGCAATTCATGTTGACTGCACCGGGCTGGCAGGGTTCCGTGCAGGAGCAGGTGTCCACCGTTTCTGTTGCCGCACCATCCTCACCAATCAGAGCCATCAGGTCGGCGGTGTCCACCGGGTTCAGAAAATAGGTCTGATACTGTTCTTCATCCTCATTGATGGGCGAATCATAGTCAATAATTACATAGAAGGTATTGCCATCCCTGTCTGTGATGGTAATAAACTGCTTGTTGGTGTACTTGTCGTAGAGCAGGTCCCTTGTCACCGCATTGCCGTTTTCGGAAAAGCCCTCCCCAGGTTCCTTCGTCACAGTTTCTTCTGTTTGCTCCTCTTTGGAAGATTCTGTTGTGGAGGCGTTGAGAGTTACCGCTGTACCTATACCGGAAGAAGTACCTGCAGATGATGCCGCAGGCTGGGTGGATACGGTTTGAGTGGGCTGGGTGGTGGCAGGCACAGCAGACGGTGTGGGCGTAGTCTCGGCGGGCTGGGCAGGCGTGGTTGTCTCGGCAGGAGATTCCTGATTTTTATGATCTTCGGAGCAGTTTTTATCGGTGTCCTCCTCCGGTGTTTCTTCCACAGGTTCCTCATAGAAGGGATTGGACAGCACCACATTGCCGGATTTATTGCCCAGACGGTCCACCGCCCGGATGAAAAACAGCTGCGCATCGGTGCAGTTGTCAATCCGCAGGTCCAGAACGCCGTCTCTCAAAGTGGTGTAGAGCTGGCCGTTGACATAGATGCCCGCCACGCCAGAAAGCGCATCAGCGGCCTCTACCCGGAGCAGCTTGCTTCGGATTCCGGCTTCCACAACAGGCGGGTCATAGTCAAAGCAGGTGACAGAATAGGTCTCCATGTACTCTGTACCTTCCAGATCGGTGATAAAGAAATATACGGTGCCGTTATCAGAGACGGTATAATGTGCGGTTTCGTCTTTCCGCAGCGATTCCGTCAGATCGGTGCGCGGATTCCCATCGTCCTTGCTCAGAGATGCTTCTACCTTTTCCCAGCCGGTCCCGCCTACATCCTCGACGCGGATGGTGAGGGCAACCGGCTCATTGTAATAGCCCGTGAGGTCATCTACTTCCACATGATATTCCGGCTCCGCAACGGTTTCCGCAGGTTCCTCAACTGCGTCCTCTGTCGGCTCCTCCGCAGGCTCCCCGGTCAGTTCTTCTGTCGGTTCCTCCACAGGGGTCTCAACCGGTTCCTCCGCAGGTTCTTCGATTATGTCCTCCATCGGTTCCTCAACCAGGCTTTCCGCCGGTTCCTCCAATTCCGGCTCACTACCGGCAAAAGCAGTGAGCGGAAGCATGGTAAAGCACAGCAGGCCGACCAACAGGACGGCAAGAATACGATGTTTCATTTTACTCATGGGCGTTATCCTCCATTTCTCCCCGCATCATGGCGGCGGGGTCTGTATTCATGTTGCGGATCAGAGCGGCCAGCTGGGTAATGTCCAGGTTGTGGCTGTGTACCAGCTCCAGGATGTCGTTGTTCTCCAGCTCGGTGCGCTGGCGCACCAGCTCTTTCTGCCGGGCCTGAAGCTCGGCAATTTTTGCGGCGTTTTTGTCATACTCCGCATTGATTTTCTTGATTTTCGGGTTCATATTGCTTCATTCCTCCTTTATGGAAGTCTGGCAAAGGTGTAAAAATGGCTCTGCCAGTAAGTTGTGTTAATAGATGTATAGGAGATGGGATCTCCGCAGTGGATCATCATCCCGTTGCCGACATAAATGCCCACATGGGACGCGCCGGTGGTGTTATAGGTCCCCTGGAAAAAGATCAGGTCGCCGGGTTTTGCGTTGGCGCTGGATACCGGGGTGCAGATGTTCAGCAGCCCGTTGGCAGTCAGCCGCCCCACATTCCAGCCGGAATGATTGATGACCCATGACACAAAACCGGAACAGTCGAAGGAAGTGGAGGGACTGGAACCGCCCCAGACATAGGGGTAGCCCAAGTATTTCTCTGCCTCTGCAATCATGGCGGCAAAGGTTTCATCGGCCAGGGCTTCCGGTGGAATGTCATAGTCCGTGAATGGCTGTCTGCTGACAACGCCGGGGTATTCGCCTGCCGGGAACAGGTCGGGCCGGTTGCCGTAGGTCGCCATGTAACCGGCATAAAGGCCCAGCTGGTCCTCCGTCAGCAGATAAACCGGGAGATGGGACAGATCGAAGTTCTCCAAGGTCACATTGCAGATGTAATACTCGTAAGGCACTTCAACCTCGTATTCATATTCTTCTTCAACCCACATCTCCAGAACGTCATCGTAAACCCAGCGGGTATCTGTGACAGTTTCAGTCCGGTAGCGGATTTCCACCTCCACAGTCTCCGTCAGCGTGTACTGCCGGTCAAACAGGTCCGAAAGAAAGCCCCGTACTTCTGAAAGCGTCCATTCGCCCTCATAATAAGCGGTCAGCAGAGAGACCAGCACATAAGGGTCATGGGTGATCTCGTCCAGATCAAAGTGATATTCGTCATATCCCGGATGCAGCGTTTCATAGTTGTCCAGCTCATCTTGCAGGTCTGCCTCCATTCCGGCATAGGCCGCTTCTGCACCCAGCATATCCTCATCCTTGGAGGGATAGGTGGTGGATGCCAGGGTGGACATGGTACTCTGGAACAGCACGGAACAGGAGGACAGTGAGTTCAGGAGCATTGCCAGGATCAGAAAAAGGGCAATGGCAATGCCAAAGCCCTTCTTATGACGCCAGAAAAATTCCCCGGCCTTTTTTGTTTCCTCCGCAGCCTTTTTCGCGCCTGCCGCCGCATTTTCTGCGGCTTTTGCCGTTGTCCCGGCGGTCTGGCCGGTGCGCTTGGCGGCATACTGCTTCTTGATGGCCTGCTTTTGCTGCCAGCGTGAAATCGGATTGCTGGCAAATTGGGGGTTTTCCTGCAAGGATTTCCGGTACAGAGCGTTTATATTGGCCTTTTCCAGACGCTGTTCGGCCTGCGCGGCCTTCCGATAGGGTTTCAGTTTGTGGGAATGGTAGCCCTCCCGCACCAGCCGTCCGGCCCCTTCTGCCACTTCCTCAGACTTATGGGCGCTTTCAACGCCCACATTGTCCTGTTCGCTTTCCCCGATCTCCTTATGAATCCTGCCGACAACCGTGTTGACGGGGGCATCCCGGACCGCATGGGTCAGCTTGGAGGGTGGCTTTTTCTTGTCCACCTCCTCAAAGCGGAGCCGCACCGTTTTCTTTCCGGTGGCAGGGTCTGTGACCGTTTCCTTGACTTTTACGGTCTTTTTCGGGATTTTTGCCTGGGCCGCGTCCGCTTTCCCCGCAGCTTTATCCGCTTTGCGGATCGCTTTCTCCAATGCAGGATCGGCGCGCTCCTCATCGGAGAATTGCAGACGGGGTTCCCGTTTACTCAAACCATCCTCCGTCCATCAGATCATCCAGGAGATACTGCACCTCCAGATAAATTCCCAGGGCTTGATGGCCGTATCCCGGATGAAGCAGGACCGCCGCACACAGGGCAGTCAAAGCCTCCAGCAGAATTTCTGCTTCGTAAGCGTGTTCCGCGTTCATCAGCTCCGGGTGCTGCATGGAGAAGAAAAGCTCCAGCAGCCGTTCTGTTCCGGCCTGCCCTTCATCAGAAAGAGCAGCGGCCTGATGTTTGGCGTCGGTACAGTAGGAAATGGCGATAGTCAGCAGTTCCAACAGCTGGCAGCGTTCCTCTGATACTGCCTCAGAGAGAGAACGTAGCTTCAATGCTTCTTTTTCAGTCATAATCAAGATACCTCCTTTATTTCCTGGGGCTTGGTAGTCATAATGCGGTACAGCTCGGTGTCCTTCGGGAAATGGTCCACGAAAGGCAGGATCACGCTGCCATAAAACAGCAGGCCCTCGCCCTCGCTGGAATGGGTCACATAGCTGAGCTGGTGGGGCGAAATGTTGAGCTGCTTGGCAAGAATCTGCCGGTCTCCACCCGCCTGGTTGAGCATATACACAAAGTCAGAGTTTTCAAAAATGTTCTCCACCTCGCGGGAGGACAGCAAATCCTTTACATTTTGCGTAATACCAGTGGGGATACCGCCCCACTTTCTAAAACGCTTCCAGATTTCCACCGTGTAAGCGGCGGTCTGTTCTTCTTTCAGCAGCAAGTGCATCTCGTCGATATAGTACCGGGTAGACTTATGGGCAGCGCGGTTGATGGTGACACGGTTCCACACCTGGTCCTGAACCACCAGCATACCGATCTTCTTTAATTGCTTGCCTAACTCTTTGATGTCATAGCAGACAATGCGGTTATTGATGTTGACCGTGGTGCGGTGGTTGAACACATTCAGGGAGCCGGTGACGTAGATTTCCAGCGCCGTTGCAATGTACTGCGCTTCCTTTTCATCCTGGGCGCGGAGCAGGTTATACAAATCCTCCAGGATGGGCATATTCTCCGGGCGCGGGTCGTTCAGGTAGTCGTTGTAGACCAGCCGGACGCAGCGGTCAATAATGGTTTTCTGTACTGGCTGCAAGCCCTCCTTGCCGCCGACGATCAGCTCGCACAGGGACAAAATAAAATCGGACTTGAGGGACAGCGGGCTTTCATCGTCCGAATAGTCCAGGTTCAGGTCCATGGGGTTGATATAGTCATGTGAGGTGGGCGAAATGCGGATGACCTGCCCATGCAGGCGCTCCACCAGCGGGGCATATTCCGCTTCGGGATCGCAGATGATAATGTCGTCCTGCGTCACCAGGAACGCATTGGAAATCTCACGCTTGGCCGAAAAGCTCTTGCCGCTGCCCGGTGTGCCGAGAATCAGCCCGTTGGGGTTTTTCAGCAGCTTCCGATCCACCATGATCAGGTTGTTGCTCAGAGCGTTGATACCGTAGTACAGGGCTTCCGGTCCACTCTGGAACAGTTCCTGCGTGGTGAACGGTACAAAAATCGCCGTAGAGCTGGTGGTAAGTCCCCGCTGAATTTCCACCTGGTTCAGGCCCAGCGGCAAGCTGCTCATCAGCCCTTCCTCCTGCTGGAAGTCCAGGCGCGTCAGCTGGCAGTTATATTTCTGGGCGATGGAGCTGGCCTGGAACACGTTGTTGTCCAACTGACGCTGGGTGTCAGCGGTGTTCAGCACCAGAAATGTGACCAGGAACATACGCTCATTCCGGCTCTGCAGGTCCTGCAGGAGTTTCTTGGCTTCGGTGCCGTAGGTGGCAAGGTCGCTCGGAATGATGTCCATATCATATCCGGCGCGGACCGCCTTTTTCTGTTCCTCGATCTTGGCGCGGTCCAAATCGGTGATCTTGCGCTTGACCGTCTTGATGGCCTTTACCTGGTCTAACGACTGGATATGGAGGTTGACGATCAGGGAGCTTTCCATATCCAGAAAGTCCGCCAGCATCCGGTCATTCAGCTCCGGGGCCAGAATCTGCACAAAACTGACTGCGCCGCATTTGCGCCCCATGCGGAAGGTCTTACCGTTGCGGAACTCAAAAGAGGTGGGCGCGATAAAATCCTTGGTGGAGAGGCCGGAGGGGGCCAGCCAGTCCCAGGAAAAGCGGAACGGCACCGGCTCATCCATGTGGAAAATGCCGTGCAGCTGACGCAGGCGCTCCGTACCGTTCAGCACCTCAGCGATGACGCCCAGCCGTTTGAAGTTGTTGAGAATGTCGGTTTCGATCCGCTCCAGCCGGGGTTTCGCCATTTTCAGGCTTTCCGCGTCCACGCCGAAGGTCACCTATTTGGTTTTGACCAAACCGTTGTTGCCTTTTGCCAGCTGATCCTGAAGCATCCCCGTATACTCCTGCCGGATGCTGTCAAAATCATCTCCCTGGGGCGGGATATTGATGCTCCGGGCAAAGGTATCTTCCGACGCAGCCAGGTTCAGAAAAGAGAGCTGGAAGTGGATAGAGCTGTCGAAGTAGTTGAGAAAATCGCACCAGCTTTCAAAGATGGCGGTCTTATCCTCATTTTGGGACAACTGATAATTGATGTCCTGGAACTGGACCGTTTTTGTGTAATGGGAATCGGTGACGCGGCAGATACCGTCCGGCCACATCCGCTGATAGGGGATGCTGTCCTGGGCGGATTTTTCTTTCCGGTCCGTCCGGTTTGCCCTGGCAATGGCCGCTTCGATCTGTTTGCGGTCACTCCTGGATAGCTTTTTCTTTGGTTTTGCGGGCGTGATGTCCCCGCCTTTGCCGCGCCTGCGGGCTTTGTTTACCGTAGACAATGCAATACACCTCCTTGTCGAGCTGTTCCTGCCGTTCCAAAACGGCATAAAAGTTGTTGGTTTTGTAGGGCCTCTGCTTGGGACGGGTGATCGCTACCCGGATGATGTTGCCCAGGATTTTTTCCAGCGGTTGTCCGTTTTTCTCATACATGGCCAGCAGGAAGAACGGAAGCAGGATGACCACCATGCACATGGAGGCCGCGCTGGTGCCAATCGGCCCTTTGAGCAAAAAGAAAAGCGGTACGCCAACGAGCGCCCCGCATCCAAAGCAGATCAACTGCCTTTTGGTGAGATTGAACATGACCTTGGTTTTCACTTTGGTCAGGTCCTTTGGTACTGGCACATAGGCCATATAGAAATACACCTCCTTCAGAACATATTTTGATATGAGTTGCCTTAAAGCTGGATGGAGCTGTCAACTTCATTTCCCCACACATCCCACCCCGGCGTTGTCTGACGGGCAAACAGCTCAATGCGGGGAACATCTCCGGCCAGCTCAATAATTTTATCCCGGACAATATCCGGCTTTTTGCTGTGGGCTTCAATAGGAGAAATGATAAACTGATGGACCTTGGCTGATTTTCTTTTCGGGTGTCCGCGGGTTGCCAGCAGGCACACCTCCGCATTCCCCCTTGTCCAAAATCCCAGACCAAAAACCCAGCTATCCGCTTTGCGGTTTTTCTTCAGCCAGAGAAAGGCCACTGTCTTATACTTGAATCCCCATGCGGAGATCACTTGCAGCGCGGCTGGAAGTTGGGGAAACGTGGCCCACAGAAAGAGGATGCTGTCCTTTGCAGATATACTCTTAATCGGCAGCTTACAAATATCCTCCAAGCTCATAGTGGAATAATGTCGTTCTGCCGCCCCGTCAACCCCTTTCTGGTCATATCGCCAGGGCGGATCAGCGTAAATAATTTGATATGGTTCCATATATCTACCTCATCAGTGTGCATTAAAAACACTTTTTGCGAGGCTTCCCGTCTTAAACAGAGAGAAGCAAAGCAGGACGGTGTAACCAGCGCAGCCCCAGATCGCCGCAATCACATCGGTTTCTGTTGCAATGCTCTGTACCAGCACCGCATAGATGCCGACACAGACAATAATCAAAAATGCCTGGAAGCCCAGAGCGAATAGGGAGCGCAAATAATTCTGGCCCATCTGTCCCCATTCCCGGTTGGTCATGGTTGCCATAGGAATCGGCGCAACTGAGGTCACAAGGTAAATTTCTATCATACGGCCATAAGTGATGATAAAAATGCAGATGGACAGCGCCCACATGGTAATGCCAATGAACAGGCTTTGGAACCACAGACCGAACAGCGGCCCCAAATCCATTTCCATCAGCCGGGTCTCCAGATCAGCTGTGACGCTGGAAATGTCGATGCTGGCGTTGCCGACAATCACGCCGGATGCGCGGCTGACCACGGTTTGCGCCACATCGAACACGCCCATGACGATGTTCCAGGTGTTGGTGACGATGAGAATGGCGCAGGCGGTCTTAAAAATCCACTTGAAAAACATCCAGGTATCCACATCATGCAGGTTGTTTTTGTCTGCAATGAGCTGGATCAGCTCCAACGTCATGACAAAAGCAAGAATCAGTCCGGCGATGGGGAGGATGACCGTTTCAGACAGGTTGTGGATCATGTTGAAAACGCCGCTGTTCCAACCCTGGGGCGTCTGGCCCACCTGGGTGGAGATTTCACCGACCTTCTGATTTACGCTGTCAAACAGCCCGGAAAGGTTGCCGGTGATGCCGCCCACCAGGATTTCTTTCAGCCATTGGGTGAGTTGTTCTTTGATATAATCCACTAATTTTCCCTCCTTTCATGCCCCTCCCACCGGTTGGAAGGAGGGGCAGAGGATTTTACATCAAAGATTATCCGAACAAACCGGACAGCAACGGAACCAGAGTGATGCCGATGAGGGCCACGCCGCCGCCCGCCATGAGCTGTTTCATGCCCTGGCTCTTGGCACCGGGGTTGTCGTTGCCGTAACCTTCCAGCAGATTGATCGCGCCCCAGATGCCGAGACCGGCACCGAGAGCCACAACAAGGGTCTGAAGAACGCTAATCGCGCTGTTGAAAAATGCCATAAGTGTTTACCTCCTAAAATTCGTTGTGTGGGTGAATGAGTTACAAAGTCGGGGATTAACCGAACAGGCCGGACAGCAGCGGAACCAGAGTGATGCCGATGAGGGCAACGCCGCCGCCTGCCATAAGCTGTTTCATGCCCTGGCTCTTGGCACCGGGGTTGTCGTTGCCGTAACCTTCCAGCAGATTGATCGCGCCCCAGATGCCGAGACCGGCACCGAGAGCCACAACGAGGGTCTGAAGAACACCTACTGCGCTATTGAAAAATGCCATAAAAAGTACCTCCGAAAATAAAAGATTAGAAGGTACATTTTCCTTCATTTCAGGCAAGGAAAAAGACGCAGCCGTTATTCCGGTGCGTCGTCGGTGGTGTCTACCTCATAAACTTTGTAGACTTCATTGGGTTTTGGTTTCAGCCGGGTAGACAGGAAACGCTCTATGTCGAAGGCGTTCCTGGGGTCTGCATCGGCTGTCAGACGGTAATTGGGATGCTTTGTGATGTCGTATTTGTCCGAAAGAAACGGACGGACGCCACGCAGCTGGAGGATGCACTTGCCGCCGTCCATAACGGCCAGCTCATCCTGGCTCATCAGCTCTTTGCCGAGCTTCTGATAGTTGAGGGAGTGGGAGGTTTCCCGCCCACGGCTCTCCCCGGTGTTATAGGTGTCGATTGTTTCTTTCCCCAGCACAGCGGACAACTCTTTTAAGGTGGTTGGCTCCTTGCCACCCAGGAAAATGGAACAATCGCAGTTGCCGATGATGGTATCGGCATTGTCTTTGTAAAGGGCTTTTAGCTGGGACTGTGCCTGCAGGACCAGACAGGCAGAGATCTCACGGCTTCGGATAGTCGCCATCAACTTTTCCAGCTTCGGAATCTGGCCAATATTGGCGCACTCGTCAATCAGGCACCGCACATGAACGGGCAGCCTGCCGCCGTACACATCGTCGGCTTTCTCACACAGCAGGTTAAACAGCTGGGTGTAGCACATGGAGATCAGGAAGTTAAAGCTGTCATCCGTGTCGCTCATGATAAGGAACAGGGCTGTTTTCTGGTCGCCCAGGGTATCAAGCTCCAGCTCATCATAGGCGGTCACTTCCCGCAGCTCTGCAATATCGAACACAGCCAGCCGCGCACCGCAGCTAATCAAAATAGATTTTGCTGTCTTGCCGGCGGCTAATTTGTATTTTTTATATTGCCGGACGGCGAAGTGGTCGGGCTTTTCCGCTTCCAGTGCGTCAAACATCAGGTCAACCGGATTTTTGAACTCCTCATCGTCCTCCCGGACCTCCATGGCATTGATAAACTCAATCAGGGTGGAGAAATTCTGTTCCTCCACTGGGGCCTCATAGTGGATATAGCCGATCAGCGCCGTATAGAGCAGCGTTTCAGCTTTCACCCAGAAATCGTCCCCGGCTTTGCCCTCGCCTTTGGTGTTGGCAATCAGGGTAGTGACGAGCTTCAAAATGTCCTTTTCACTGTGGATGTAGGAAAAGGGATTATAGTGTTGGGACTTTTTGAAGTTGATCGTGTTCAAAACCTTGATCCGGTAAGGTTCATAGATCACCTTGCCGCGCTTATCTTTCATGGGTTTCCCGTCCTTGCCCAGCTTTGGTGCGCCGCGCTGGAGCATCTTGCCGCATTCCACCAGAATGGTGCCTTTGGGGTCCGTGACCACATAGGATGAGTGCATCTGCATCAGGTTCGGTTTCAGCCAGAAGCGGGTCTTGCCGGAACCGGAACCGCCGATGATCAGCACGTTTTTATTCCGGGCAGTCTTAGGGTCCTTGGGGCGGCTGTTCATGGTCAGGCTTTCCGTCTGCGTCAGGATGACGTTTTTTTGAAATACCGGGTCGATATAGGGGGCAATGTCCTCATGGGTTCCCCAGCGGGCAGAGCCATATTCCATGTTCTTGCGGTATTTCTTTGCGTTTTTGCCTTTCACATAGACTGCCAGCCGCAGAGCTACGCCGCAGCACAGCCCCACCAGCAAGTCAATGGGGTGAAAGCTGGGATAGGGCGATTGAAATGCGGCCACAACCCCTTCCATGATGTGCAGCAGCTTTTCCGAAAGGCCGGTCCCAGCGGCCAGCCGGTATGCCTGCCCCAGCTTGGTGGCATACAGCCCCAGCAGGAAATAGGGCAGGTTTGGCAATAGGAGCTTTTTGATGTTTTTTTGCTTCATCGTTCCAGCTCCTTCCGTTTGGTCCGGTCCACGACGGCGTTCTTCACCAGCTCCTTGAACTGATTCAGCTTTTTCAGCACAGACGGACGGTTGGCCTTTTCCAGCTTCTTTGCGCTGTATTTCTCAAAGGCGGCGGTCATGGCTTCCTCACTGGGGGCCTTGAAAAATACCTGATATTTGCCTTTTCCCAGCTTATAGACGCTATACTTCACCTCATATTGACGGGCGATCCGGTCAAATTCCTTGAGAGAGGAATCGGAAATATCCAGGCGTCGCAGGTCGCCCTTCTGCGCCTGCAGCTCTGCCATGGTGACTTCGCCGCCGTGAGCCTCCGGGTGGTCGCGGCTCCTTTGCGCCTTTACTTCCTTACGGTGCGCCAGATACTTGGAAATACCGGCTTTCAGCAGCCGCCCGGTGAACTTGGAACCACTGATAATCAGGGATATTGTCCTGTTTTCCACTTCTTCCTGCATCGGTCATCAACTCCTTTCTGCGCATGGTTTTTAGATGCAGATCATTCCCACATTTCAGGAAATAAATCTTCTGAGCTTGCCTCCGGATTCTCCAAAATCGGAAAGTAACGGGTCTGCAAAAGCCGGGCAAGTGTCCAAACTTCCTCATCCGTATAATGCAGATATGAGAAATCGCTGATATAGTCATCCACACCGCAGCTGCGGCTGTTATACCATGCCACAATATCAATCTTGTCTCCGACATACAACTCAAACTTCCGTTTGCGGACTTTGATTTCAATATGCAGCGATTCTTCATCAACTTCCCACCGGGACCGGCAGTAGCGTGGGTACTTGGCCCGCAAGCGCCGTTCCTCCGCTCGCATTAGCCCTTCAAACAGGGCAATGACTTCCTGGCCTGTTAATTCTTCCATCAGTCTGGCCTCCTTTCCTTGAATATAGGGCGGTGGTACCGTCACTAAGGCGGCACCACCAGCCACCGCAGAAGATATTTCAGTATCATAGAAACCTTCTTCACCGAACGCGGTCCTTGTGGTCATAGAACAGGTCGCCACGAACCACCTTCGCGTGGTTCAAAATTTTGATGTTCCCGCGCTCCTGATTCTCCAATGCTTTCTGATAGCCGGAATCAGAGAGGAACAGCCGCATCCGGTCTCCTTTGAAGCCCACCGGGGAATCGTGGGTCAATACATCAAAGATAATCATGTGGTGGGTGTTTTCATCAAACCGGGCAAGGTCCATGTAGTCGTGGCCCTGGTAATTCTGAGCCCCAGCCTTGATGCGCATTTCCTCCATCAGCTCCCCAATGGTCTTTCCCTTACTCACGGCGCTGTCCTCCGTTTTCCCGGCCCTGACCTTTGACGGTGAGGATGCCGTCCAGCGTGGTGGCGGTGATCCGCAGGCGCTCTGCCATGGCGATGTCATTTTTCACAGTCTCATCCACAGAATGGCCGCAGACCACCAGCACATGGGCGCGGCGCAGATAGTCCCGCGCCATGTCGATCCCGTCCTTATGCTCCTGGGGGATTTCATCTTTCAGGAACAGCGGCAAAAACAGCAGTGGGCAGACCGGGGAAAAACCGGCATCATATACCGCCCTGCAATATTTGGCGGCGTTTTCCGTGTTCTCAAACTCGTTATCGCCCCAGGGGGCGGTGATGTAGGCTAAAGGTCGTTTCATCGTAAAATCCTTTCTCCCGGTATCCGGGCAGTAAAAAAGCGGCTTACTCTGAGCCGCCTCCGTACAGATCGTGATTGACAAGCGCCGAATAGTAATTACTGATGGTGGTCGGCGCGTTATACAGCACCGTCAGCAGGTATTGCTTGATGTTCCGCACCTTGGTGGTGTTTTCCTGCATACATTTCAGAACGAACTGGATATGTTCGCTGTTCAGCTTCAGGAAGCGGGAGCGTACAACCTCATGGGGGAAGTCCGTACCGGCAACCCGTGTATATTTCCGTTTGGCGCAGACAACTTCCAGCATCAGCTCCACGATCTCGTCAATGGAATCTAAATCGTAGGGATATTGCTGTCTCAGGATGTCATACTCGATATTCTCGCAGATCACATCCCGATAAATCTCATATTCGCTTGCGGATGCCGCTTCGGTTCGTTTCGCTTCCGGCGGTTCATCCGCCGCAGGGTCCCGGAAAGAAGGAATTGAATCGGTACTTCGTGAATCAGTATTTTGTTTTTCTTTTCTTGATTTCTTAGTATTTAATTGCGTTGGATTTTCCGGCAACGGTTTTTCCGTTGACGGATGATCCGTTGTCGGGTTTTCCGACGACGGTTTTTCCAACGACGGTTCCGGCAAAACAGGGCATTCATGAATGATATACTCGTTGGTGCTGAATTTCCCGCTGGCATCGGTGGTCTGGCGGCGCTGGACATAACCGGCTTTCTCCAGCTCATTGACAGCGGAGCGGATGGCATCCTTGCTCTCACGGTTGATATGAGAAAGACCGGCCAGGGTATAGTCCCAATCCTCCGGTAAGGAAAGCATCTGAGAAAGCAATCCCTTTGCTTTCAGTGACAGGTTCTTGTCTCTCAGATGATGGTTGCTCATAACGGTGTAGTCCCGCGTCCGTTCCACGCGAAATACGGCCATTGACTTCACTCCTCTCGAAATTTTTGCATGAAAAAAGCCGCAGTCTGAATCTTTTCAAAACTGCGGCTTACATCGGTTTCTTATGCTTCTTGTTCTGCATAAGGATATGGCCCTCGATGATGAGGGCATATCGCTTGATCTTGATTTCCCTGCGCTCCTGGCTCTCCAATGCGCTTTGGTATCCGGCATCATCCAGAAACAGGCGCATCTCATCGCCGGGAGAACCATAGGGATTTTTACTTTTACGGACAACAAATTCGATCATGTGGCGCGTGCTGTCCTGAAAACGCTCCACGGCCAGAATGTTATGACCTTTCAATTCTCTTGCGGAAATATCCTGCATAGGCACGGCTCCCTTCATCGTTCATGCTGCTGTTGGCGTTTCCTCTGCCATTGTTCCAGCAGCTTGATGATGGTTTCCTGCATCCGCTGGGGCGTATAGCTCTTAGGGAAATACTTGCGCAGAGTGTCGGAGGTCAGCGTTACCTTGTCCAAATCGCCTTTCTTTTCCTCCGACATGATGGCAAGCATGACATCCTCGGTCAATTTCCCGTCCTGGCTGAACTTTTTCATGCGCTGTGCCTGGGAGAGAGAAGGGGTAGCCTGTTCATAATCTATGGTCTCAACAAGCTGGGCCTGTTCCTCCGGTTTGAGGAAAGACAGTTCATAGGCAGGACTGAGGGCGATTTTCTTTTCATCTACCATATCCAGAAGCGGAGGAATCAGCTCGGTCAGACGGATAAAGCGTTGAACCTGACGTTGGCTTTCTCCTGCCTGTTCTGCAACCGTCTGAATAGAGGTCGGTAACTTCTCGCCAACTTGGCGAGAAGTTAAATCTTGTCGTGCGCCTTGGTGCTTTATGGCTTCCAACTTCATTTTGTAGGCAAAAGCCCGTTCGCTGGGGAGCAGTTCTTCCCGTTGGAGATTACTGTCCACCATGATAATCGTGGCGGCATCATCGTCCAGGTCACGGACAATCACTGGCATGGTCTCTTTCCCGGCGATCTCACTGGCATGGTGCCGCCGGTGTCCGGCTACCAGCTCATAACCGCCGTTTGGGTCCGGGCGGGCAATAGCCGGGACCAGAACGCCATACTGCCGGATGCTTTCAGCGGTGTCCATCATGGCCTCGTCATCCTTGACTTTGAAAGGATGGTTCTTAAAGGGGTGAAGGTCCGAAAGCGGGATTTCTACAACTTTTTCGCGCTGTTCATCGGCGCGGCTTTCTTCTGTGGAAAACAGGTCATCTACCGATGCCAGCTTTACATTTTTCGCGCTGCTTTTCAATTTTCAGAACCTCCTTTGTCAGATTTTGATAGGCTTCTGCTACCTTGCCGCCAGGGTCATGGGCATAGATACTCTTGCCTTCGGCGCTGGTCTCTTTGGCGCGGACAGAATGGGGTATCTCTGTACCAAATACTTTGATCTTACTGCCATAGGTCTCCCGGAGCAGGGCGCTGATGTCTTTGGCAAAGTTGGTACGGCTGTCCACCATGGTTAGCAGGATGCCGTCAATTTGCAGCTTGGGATTGATTTGCCGATGCACCTTGCCAATCGTCTGCAAGAGCTGTTCCAGCCCCTTGGCTGGCAGATACTCCGCCTGAACGGGAATCAGTACCCGGCTGGCAGCTGCCAGGGCATTGACCGTCAGCATACCCAGGGAGGGCTGGCAGTCGATCAAAATATGGGTATAATCCCGCTTCACTGTGTCCAGATACTGCCGCAGAATGGTTTCCCGGCTCATGGCGTTTACCAGAGATACCTCCATGCCGGACAACTGTATATCCGCAGGCATCAGGTCAACGCCCTCCGGGTGGTGCAGGATTCCCTCGCCGGGGCGGATAGGCTGGTCGGTCAAGACCTTACCCATCATGTCAGAGAGGGTGACAGGTAGCTTGTCCGGTTGAGGATTGCCCAGGCTGATGGTCAGGCTTCCTTGCGGGTCCCCGTCAATCAATAGCACCTTTTTCCCG
The DNA here is from genome assembly GCA_021205565.1 of Lachnospiraceae bacterium. GTDB lineage: Bacteria > Bacillota > Clostridia > Lachnospirales > Lachnospiraceae > RGIG6307. Next base: position 81,952 of record JAJPXG010000057.1, read on the forward strand.
GCCTGGGCCAGACCGATGCCGAGATTGGCGCAGGTGGTTGTCTTGCCAACGCCGCCCTTTTGGTTGGCGATGGCAATGATTTGGGCATTCATAAGACCACTCCTTTTCGTTTCTTTTTCTGAAAGCCCTCGCAGGAAACGAAAAAAGGGAGAATGTGACGAAAATCAACATTCTCCCTTGGGAACGATATTCGATTGTTAGGTCAGCTGTCATTTGAGAGGTTAGGTATTTGAGAGCCATCCCGCCGCAAACCCGCATGAATACTGGATTTTTGCTTGTTTGCCTATACCTTTCCCAAACAACCAATGTTCAACGAGATGTACTCTGCCGATGTGTCGGTCAAGATAAAATCGGCGTACCGTGCGAGGTTTAATCAGGGAAAATTTATGGGCGTTTCCGCACCTTACGGGTATGTGAAAGACCCCGCCGACCATAACCACCTGCTGATTGATGATAAGGTTGCCCATGTGGTACGGGAGATATTCGACCTTGCCCTTGCAGGCAACGGGATTTCCAAAATCAGAAAGCACTTGAACGGACAGCATATCTTACGCCCCGCCGCTTATGCGGTGGAGCGTGGGGAAACAGGTTATGAAAGATATTTTGATGATAATGAGGACAACCGCTATATCTGGAGCGAGAACAGTGTGCGGAGCATTTTAAGAAGTCCGATTTATGCGGGAAACCTTGCAGGGTACAAGCGGATTGCGGCAAACATGAAAAGCAAGAAACGCCCGTCCACCCTGCCCGAAGAATGGGAAGTCATACCGAATACCCATGAGGGGATTGTGACGCAGGAGGAATTTGACACGGTACAGCAGATGATGACAAGCCGCAGGCGGCAGGAAAACGCAGGCGGTTTTGAGAATATCTTTGCAGGGATTATCAAGTGCGCCGACTGCGGCTATGCCATGCGAGCCATGAGCGCACACAGGCGCAAACGACCAGACGTTATTGATTGCGTCCAGTATTCCTGCAATAATTATGGCAGGTATGGCAATGTGGAATGTACCGCACATACCATTGAAGCAAGGGATTTATTTAACACTGTTCTTGCCGATATAAACCGCTTTGCGGATATGGCGGTCAGCAATGAACGGGCAGTTAAGGCTATCGAGAGAAAGCTGACGGAAACAGACAGAAGCAGGGCGAGGACGTTGGAAAGAGAACGGAAGAAGCTGAACAAACGCCTTACAGAGCTTGACAGACTGTTTTCCGCACTCTATGAGGATAAAGTCATGGAGCGCATTACCGAGCGTAACTTTGATATGATGTCAGAGAAGTACCAGAAAGAACAGCTTGAAGTGGAAACACGGCTGAAAGAGGTATCGGAAACGCTCAATGACAGCTATGAGAAATCGCAGGGTGTCCGTGACTTCCTTTCTCTTATCCGCAGCTATCAGGGGATAAAAGAACTGGACGCAGCGGTTGTAAACGCTCTGATAGATAAGATACTGGTTTCAGAGCGAGAAACGCTTGCGGACGGTACGGTACAGCAGGAAATCAGGATTTATTACAAATTCATCGGCTTTGTCGGTGAATTACATATCACCCCGACAAGGCGGTGGACAGCATTGCCAGAGAAGCATTGTGCGGTATGTGGCATTGATTTTACCCCTAAATCTGCGGTGGCGAAGTATTGCCCTGTCTGCTCTAAGAAAGTGCAGAGGGAAAAATCAAACGAGAGCAAACGCAGGAGCAGGGAGAGAAGAAGACGGGTATGTATTGAACTGTCCGCAAAACATGACCTACTGATATCGAACAGCGAGAAGGGCGTATTCTGCGCCAGGGCAACCAGTTTAAGAGCGTCAAGATCTTTAAGTATGTGACCGAGGGAACCTTTGATGCTTATAACTGGGGGCTGATTGAGAACAAACAGAAATTCATCGGCCAGCTTATGAGCGGCAAAAAACCATCCCGCTCCTACGAGGATGTGGACGAAGCTGCTCTTTCCTATGCAGAAGTCAAGGCGCTGGCATCCGGCGACCCAAGGATTATGGAAAAGACCGAACTGGATGGGCAGGTCACGAAGCTAAAGCTGTTAAAAGCCAACCATGAAAGCCAGAGGTATGCCCTGGAGGATAACCTGATTAAGTTCTATCCCCAGGCAATCAAACGGGAACAGGAAACGGTTGCTGACCTGGAAACGGACATCCGGCACTTGGAAGCCCATACGCCGCCGGACAAGGAGCATTTTTCCATGACGGTCATGGGCACTACTTACACCGGGAAGAAAGAAGCAGGCCAGGCGATCATCGCTGCATTTGAAAGCCTGAAAGATTTGAGCGACAAGGTGGAACTGGGCGAATATCGTGGTTTTCCCATGACGTTATGGGTATCCGACAGCGGCCTATCTCCGAAACTTCAGATTACTTTGAAGCATACACGCTCCCACACCTTTGAACCGGGCAGCGACCCCTTTGGCAATATTATCCGTATGGACAATGTGCTGGAGGGAATACGGGATAACTTGGAACAGCACCAGACGGTTCTTGGAAACCTACTCCAGCAGATGGAGGACGCCAAGGTTGAGGTCAAGCGCCCATTTCCCCAGGAGGCAGAGCTTGTGGAAAAATCGGAGCGGCTGGCTGCCCTAAACGTAGCGTTAAACATCGGCGGCAAAGACAAACCAAACAGCCGGGAACGGCAAAAACGTGACGGCAAGACTTCCATCAAGAGGCTCCTGCGCCGCATGGGTGTGGAGTCCGCCGCCAGTGCAGCACCAAAGAAAGATAAAGAGATGGAGGTGGCAATCTAATGAACCCACGCAGCGGGCGCACCATTCCCTTATATTTCAAGGTATCGCCCGAAGAAAAAGAGATCATTGACAAAAAGATGGAACTGCTCGGCACTCATAACCAGAGGGCCTACCTCAGAAAAATGGCGGTGGACGGCTACGTTGTCCGGGTAGATATGACAGACGTTAAGGAACTGGCCGCCCTGCTGCGCACTTGCTCCAACAATTTGAACCAGATCGCAAAGCGTGTGAACAGCACCGGCAATCTGTATGAGGAGGACATCGCAGATTTAAAAACCAGATACGGAGAACTGTGGGGAGCGTTCAGCTCCCTGCTCTCCAAGTTTGAGGACTTATAGTGTTATTAAAAAACCAGGTACAGAGTTTTAAGGTTTCTGTGCCTGGTTGTGTATTGTTTAACCTCCAAACCATGTTATAATAAATTTTGTAGAGAGAAAGTATAAGCATCAATTGTATGAAGTTATGTTAATTGTGGAGGTAGAATGAATAATAAAAAGACAGATTTTTATGGAAAATTTGAATTTAGGGGAAAAATGTATCCTTTTTATTATGAGGGTTCTCTAGTAACAGTTGTTCAGCAACCTTGGGAGTATAATGATGATTTTGAAAAAGTGAGTTATGTAGAAAAAATTGAGGGTTTGACGAATAGCAACAAAGTAATAGTATTTCTAAAATGCGAATTTCAAGGTGGAAGTTTTAAAGAAATATATAGCAATGTTATTTTTTCTACAAAAGGTTTTGTTTTATTTGGTGAATCTGATTGCTCTTTTAACTGTATTGAATTTGAATCTGATGCACTCAATACGTTTTATCCTCCTATTCAATTAGTAGATAGGAAAGCGTTATTGAATGAGAAGGTATATAAAGTAAAAGATTATGTTGATACGACCGAAAGATTTGATACCATTGTGAATGAAGAGAATATTAAAATGGAATTATCAATCCCTTGGAAATTTAGCCTGCGACCAGAAGATAAAGCCATAGGTGAAAAATATTCTGTTTGGCGAATGGAATTTGAAACTCCCAAATGTAGTGAAGATATTGCTAAATACTATCTATATTTATTGGACTTTCTTGTTTTTGTTAATTTCAGGAAAAATGTAGCCATCGAGCATTTTACCCTATACAAAGTGGAAGATACGACTTACAATAAAGTGGGCATTGGAAAATTCTTTTCCAACCAAACGGGATACGATTCAAAAGTTGAAAATTCTATAATATTTGAAGATCTCACACATGATGAGATTAGTCGCTTGTTTTCGTGTATTTCTATACAAAGAAAACAGGATAGCTATAATGATTCATATATACCTGAAAATGCAAAAAAATATCGTTCGTTCAATTGGATTGATTGGCTTAATACTGCTTTGAGTTTTGAAGGGGAATACTGTAAAAGATATAAAGATTTAAAGAGTCAAAGTGATTCAAATTTTGCTAATGCAAAAGAATATCTTTTGACACAGATTGACAATAAAATTAAAGAATCAGGTGTCTCAATTAAAAATAAACGAAATAGTGCTTGGTCAAAGTTTAAACATTTAATTGAACATACAGACACTCGCTTAGAAGAAAAATTTCGGTTTTCATTAAATCAATTTTCAGATGAAATAAGTGTGATAAAGGGTCAATTACTAAAAAAGTATAAAATATCTGAAGATGTTGATTTGGCTATTGATTATGCAGACTATAGAAATCATCTTGCTCATGGAGATATAGTTGAAATGAGTGATTCAAATGTAGTGAACTTTATCCTTATGCGTGTGTTTATTTATTGTTTTATATTAGAGCGTGCAGATATTTCCAAAGACGTAAGAAAGAAAGCTGTAGAAAAATTATTTTGTATATGAAGTAAAATAAAAACAGGAGGTTCACAAAATGAATGAGTTGGAACCCGTTTACGTTGACGATTTTGAAAAAATCAGGCAGATTATTGATCAGGCAAGACAAGAAGCTGCTTATAAGGTAAATGAGACCATCATCAGTCTATATTGGAATATCGGAAAATTCGTTTCGGAGAAAGCACAGCAAGATGGATGGGGACGTTCCACTGTAAAGCAGTTATCCCAGTATATTCTATCTAAGGAACCCGGCATTCGGGGATATTCGGCACAGAATATCTGGCGCATGAAACAGTTTTTTGAAACTTATCAGGATAAGCCAGAACTCTCAACACTGTTGAGAGCAAATACATGGTCGAACAATCTTCACATTATGTCAAAATCCAAGACAGATGAAGAAAGGGCATTTTATTTAAAGCTGGCTTCTAAGGAGAAATATAAGGCAAGGGAACTGGAGCGCCAGATTGACAGCGGTTACTATGAGAGGCTTCTTCTTTCTAATGGGAAAGCGCCGTCAGGAATTGACCATACGGAAAATACAGGCATGATTCGTGACTTGTATATGTTGGAATTTTTGAATTTGCCGGAGCCGTATAAAGAATTTGATTTGAAGCAGGCTATTTTAAAGAACATGAAGCAATTCCTTTTGGAATTTGGACGTGACTTCATCTTTATGGGCGAAGAATACCATTTGCAGGTTGGAAAAAATGATTACTTTGTGGATCTTCTCTTTTACCACCGGGAATTGCAGTGCCTGGTTGCCATTGACTTAAAGATTGACGATTTCAAGCCGGAATATCTGGGTAAAATGGAATTTTATCTGGAAGCATTAGACCGTGATATAAGGAAGCCTCATGAGAATCCAAGCGTTGGCATTATTCTTTGCAAAAGTAAAGATGAAGATGTAGTGGAATATGCGTTGAGTCGTAATATGAGTTCCACCCTGATTTCTGAATACCGCACCAAGTTAATCAGCAAAGAAATTTTACAGAAAAAACTGGAAGAATTATATGATGCGGCGGACGAAAGCCAAAACTCTCAACAGTGTTGAGAGAATTTCAAAACTAAAAATTTAAATAACAGCCGCAGATCGCAAAATATGGTCTGCGGCTGTTGTGATTTTACAGGAAAGGAGTCGCTGTATGGCGATCTCAAAACTAAAACCCCGCCATGCCAGCGAGGGGCGCAGCATTGCCGCTGTGTTAAAAGACCGGCTGGACTATGACAAGAATCCGGAGAAAACAGACGGCGGCTTACTGGTCACTGGCTATCAGTGTTCCCCGGATACGGCATGGCAGGAATTTGCGGTGTCCAAGCAGATTTATACCGCCACTACCGGACGCAAACGTGCCCCGGATCAGGATGTGATTTCTTATCTGATTATCCAGTCTTTTGAGCCAGGAACCATCACGCCGGAGGATGCCAATAAGCTGGGGTATAAACTGGCGATGGAGTTTACTGGTGGGGAACATCGTAAGCGCTCAATTCTTGGGCAGATAGACATTTGCCTATTTCAAGCTCATAA
>JAJPXG010000143.1:0-1071 GCA_021205565.1 Lachnospiraceae bacterium
GATGACAACCGGGCCGTGATACACCTGGACGAGCTTTTCAAGCTGCTCCTGAAACATATCGCCGTTATCTTACTGTCAACGGTTTTACTGGCTGGCGCTGCTTATGTGTATTCGGCCTATTTTATTACTCCGCTCTACCAGTCTTCCATCAAAATGTATGTGAATAACTCCGTCAATTCCAGCACATCCACCAGCATTACTTCCTCCGATATTACAGCTTCCCAGTACCTGGTTGAGACCTACGCGGTTGTTCTGACCAGTTATCCGACGTTAAATGAGGTGATTGAGCAGACCGGCGTTCCTTATACATATGACGAGCTGTGCTCCATGATTTCCACTTCGGCCATCGATGAGACGGAGGTCTTCAAGGTGACCGTAACCAGTGCCGATCCGGTGGAGGCGGCCGAGATTGCCAACGCCATCGCGGAGATTGCGCCGGACGAGATCGCGGACATTATTTCCGGTAGCTCCGTCAAGGTCATTGAGTACGCGCGCGTAGCGACGTCCAAAAGCTCCCCCAATGTAAAAAAATACCTCCTTCTCGGCGCCATGGCCGGCTTTGTTTTAAGCTGCGGCTGCATCATGCTGCTGTCGCTTTTACAGAATGGCCTGACCACAGAGGAGAAAATCCGCCGTGATTTCAAGGATAAGGCGGTTCTGTCGGTCATTCCACAGATGGGTGAGGAAACGCAGAAGAAGAAAAAGAAAAAGGGCGCGGAGGAAAAGGCCGAGCTGTGCGGGAAGCTAAGCTTCGCCCCGGCGGAGGCGTACAAGCTTCTGCGCGCCAATATCACTTTCTGTTTTCCTGACGATAAAGCCTGCAGGATTATCGGCGTGACCTCCTCGGTGCGCTCGGAGGGCAAGACCACGACCGCCATCAACCTGGCGTACACGCTGGCGCAGACGAACCAGCGCGTCTGCCTCGTGGACTGCGATTTCCGTCTGCCGACGGTTTCCAGAACGCTGGACATCCGCCAGAAACCGGGCATGACCAACTTCCTGGTGGGACAGGCAAACGGCAAAGAGGTGCTGCAGAAATATACTTCCGGCTCCACCCGCCTGTATGTGATC
>JAJPXG010000143.1:1081-6084 GCA_021205565.1 Lachnospiraceae bacterium
CTTCGGGCGATATTCCGCCCAACCCGTCGGAGCTTCTGACCTCCGACCGCATGCAGACCGTGCTCAGAATGCTGGAGGAAACCTTTGACTATGTCATCCTGGACCTGCCGCCCATCGGCATTGTTTCCGACGCCCTGGGCGTGACAAAGTACACAGACGGCCTGCTCTTTGTCGTGCGGGAAGACATGTATGACAAGAAAATGATGAATGAGTCCATGCGCACATTGAACGGCGTGGACGCGCACATCCTCGGCATGGTCGTAACCCATTCCACCACCCAGCAGAAGGAATATCGCCGCTACGGCAATAAATACGGCGGGAAATATGGCTCCAAATATGGCTATCAATACGGCTATCAGTACGGCTACGGCCGCACAGCCGCCGAGCCTTTGAACAAAAAGACAGACCGTTCGCAGTCAACAGCCGCCAGAACCGTCGAGCCGGAAAAGGAAGCCCAGCCAGCCGCAAAGAGCGAAGCTGCGGCGAAAAAGGCGCCGAAGGGCGCCGGGAGCGAGCACGGCGCAGGCGGGCAGGAGACGAAGCCGCAGTTGGATGGAGCGCAGGAGGCGGAAGTGACGGAGAACGGGGGAGAGTGAGAAGCAGGAGCTGCATGAACCGCTGAGCCGTGCGTGAGCGATGAGCAATGAACTTAACTGTTTGATGAACAAATGCATTATATGAGGTAAGAGAGATATGTTGGGGGAGCCTGAAATTGCTGGCGTAGAAAACTTTGAATTTTCAGAGGCGTCGACAAAACCGCTTCAGACGATAAACAGAAAGCGAGTCCTTAAAAAGGGACACAGGTACTGGATTGGACGAAGAGCGCAGGATATTTTCTTCTCGGCGCTTGCTTTGTTTGTACTGTGGCCGCTTTTAGCGCTTGTGGCGCTCATTATTTACCTGGATGACCCGCATGGAAGCCCGATCTTTACGCAGACCAGGATAGGCAGGGACGGCAAGGAGTTCAAGCTGTACAAGTTCCGCAGCATGTATATGAACGCGGAGGAAAAGCTGGCAGGGCTTATGGATCAGAACGAGATGGACGGTCCGGTTTTTAAAATCAAAGATGATCCCCGGATCACGAGAGTCGGTCACATCATCCGCCGCTGCAGTATAGATGAGCTGCCGCAGCTGCTCAACATCCTGAAAGGCGACATGAGTATTGTCGGTCCCAGACCGGCGCTGCCGCGGGAGGTTGAACAGTATAACGATTACCAGAAGCAGCGCCTTTACGTCACACCAGGCTTAACCTGCTACTGGCAGATCCTGCCCCATAGAAACGAGACGACCTTTGACGAGTGGATGGAGCTGGACATTCAGTACATACAGGAGCGGAGTTTCCTGACGGACTGGAAGATTATCTTTAAGACGGTCGGAGCGGTGTTTCGCGGGAGCGGGGAGTAGGGATAATTTTTTGAAAGAAAAGGCTCATTGGATTAAGAGATGTTGTTTGTTGTGCTTGGAGACGCGGGTTGATACTTGAAGAACTGTGATTATGTTAACTGCTTATTTGAATATAGCAGCAGAGGTAGCATAGGAGAATATGAGGGATGAGCAGTTTTGGGGAGAGTAAAAAGAGAATCTTGTTTTTCGTAGAAGCTATGGGCGGTGGTGTGTTTACCTATATTGTCGATTTGGCAAATGAGTTGGGTAACAAATATGATATGTATGTTGCCTATGCCGTTCGACCACAAACTCCATCAGATTATAAGGATTATTTCGATAAGAGAATTCATTTGATTGAAGTGAAAAATTTTACCCGGTCGGTGAATTTTTCCAAAGATATAAAAGCATTTTTTGAAATAAGGAAAATAGCGGATGAAGTTAAGCCGGACATCATCCATTTGCACTCTTCGAAAGCCGGAGCTTTAGGGCGTTGGGCTTTTAATGGGAAAAAGACACCATTATTTTACACGCCACATGGGTACAGTTTTTTAATGAAGAATTACAGCGCGTTGAAGCGCTTTATATACAAGGTGATAGAAACCGTGTCAGCTAAGAGGCTTTGCATAACTATTAGCTGCAGCGAAGGTGAGCATCAGGAAACCTTGAAACTTACCAAACGCGCTATTTATGTGGATAATGGCATCAATATGGGAGAACTGGACAATCTGCTGGCTTCTATTAAAGCAGAGGAGCATCCATTTACAGTGTTTACATTGGGTCGAATTTGTTACCAGAAGAATCCGATGTTGTTCAATGATATAGCAAAAGCTCTGCCGGGGATTCATTTTCTTTGGATCGGGGATGGCGAGTTACGAGAGGAATTAACCTCGCCTAATATAGAAATTACAGGATGGCTGGATAGAAAAAATGCATTAGCCAGATCGGTGTCAGCAGATGTATTTTTGCTGACTTCTTTGTGGGAGGGACTTCCCATTTCATTATTGGAAGCAATGTATATGAAGAAACCCTGTGTTGTTAATGATGTTATTGGAAACCATGATGTTATTCACAGTGGCGTAAATGGTTATGTGTGTCAAAACGTATGCGAGTTTGCAAAGAGTATCGAGAATATCCAAAACGGAAAGAGTTCTGGACTGGTGGAAACCGCGTACGAGGGTATTTTAAATAAATACAACACAGTCGCCATGGCCGAGAAATATTCAGCTATATATGAGGAAGCCATAAGTTCTTGTGAGATTCGGGGGGGGTATTATCTAACTGAGAATATATTGTTTTTCTATGATATTTATAACACCGTTGAGAGAAAGGCGGTGGCATAAATGGGTAGAAAAGATATTCACGTAGTATACGCTTCTGATGATAAGTTTTCCGAGATTCTTGGCGTATCTTTGACTTCTCTGTACGAGAACAACAAAGACATGGAGCAAATCCACGTATATGTGCTTGACGGCAAGATATCGGAGACTAATAAGAAAAAGCTGAATTCTGTAAGTGGGGCTTATGGGAGAATTGACATTCAGTGGATACTTGCGAAAGATATCAGTGAAGAACTGAACATGAACGTGGCTGCAGATCGCGGTTCCTTGAGCCAGTATGCAAGACTGTTTGTGTCCAGCGTTCTTCCGTCTGATCTGGAGAGAGTTCTGTATTTGGACTGTGACATTATCATAAATCAGCCGCTTGATGAAATTTGGGATCTTGACATGCACGGCAAGACAATAGCTGCATTGAAGGATGCATTCAGCAAGTGGTACAGATACAATATAGACTTGAGACCAACAGACATCATGTTCAATTCCGGGGTGATGTTGATTGATCTGAAACGCTGGAAAGAGCAGAAGGTCGAGGAGCGACTGTTGAAATTTATTGCATCTAAGAATGGAAAAATTCAACAGGGGGACCAGGGCGCATTAAACGCAGTGCTTTCTCACGATACATTTTGTTTTGAGCCGAGGTTCAATTCGGTCACTATTTACTATGACTTCTCGTATAAAGAGATGATGGTGTATCGGAAACCACCGGAGTTTTATACAGAAGCACAAATAAAAGAGGCTACCGAGAGTCCAGTGATTATTCATTTTACTACGAGTTTTCTTAGCAGACGGCCTTGGATTGAAGGCTGCCAGCACAGGTATGTAGGCGAGTGGATGAAGTACAAGAACATGAGTCCTTGGAAAGATGAAGCGCTGTGGGAGTATAAGAGGACTATTGGAGTAAAGGGAATTGGAGCTAAGTTGGTTGGGAAACTACCAAGAAAACTGATGATTTCGGTTACTGGTATAGCACAGGCTTATGGAAGACCTATGGTTAATAGAATCAAAGAAAAATGAGGATTCAAGAGTTATGAAAGGAATTATTCTTGCCGGTGGTTCAGGCACCCGCTTGTACCCATTAACAAAAGTAACATCAAAGCAGCTGCTACCGATATACGATAAACCAATGATTTACTATCCGATGTCCGTTCTGATGAACGCAGGTATCCGGGATATTCTTATCATTTCCACACCAGCAGATACGCCCCGTTTTGAGAACTTGCTTGGTGATGGACATCAGTTTGGTGTGAAGTTATCCTACGCGGTGCAACCGAGTCCAGATGGACTGGCGCAGGCGTTTATCATTGGTGCTGATTTTATTGGCGATGACACTGTGGCAATGGTGCTCGGAGACAATATCTTCGCCGGTCATGGCTTGAAAAAAAGATTGCAAGTCGCTGTTGAAAATGCCGAGAACGGAAAGGGTGCCACAGTGTTTGGTTACTATGTGGATGACCCGGAGCGGTTTGGCATTGTCGAGTTCGACAAGGACGGCAAGGCTGTGTCAATCGAAGAGAAGCCAGAACATCCGAAGAGCAATTATTGTGTGACAGGCTTGTACTTTTATGACAATCGCGTCGTTGAGTATGCTAAAAATCTGAAACCATCAGCGCGTGGAGAGTTGGAAATCACAGATTTAAATCGCATTTACCTTGAGAAGGGTGATTTGAATGTAGAACTTCTCGGACAGGGGTTCACATGGCTTGATACAGGAACACACGAGTCGCTAGTGGATGCGACAAACTTTGTGAAAACCGTTGAGCAGCATCAACATAGAAAAGTCGGCTGCCTGGAAGAGATAGCATACCTGAATGGCTGGATCAGCAGGGAAGATGTGTTGGCTGTGTATGAGGTGTTGAAAAAGAACCAGTATGGTCAATATCTGAAAGATGTACTAGATGGAAAGTATTTGGATGTACTGCATTAAGCGTTGTTGATATTGCGTTTCGGAAGTAATGAAAAACGCATATAGGATTCTACTTAGTTTAAATTAAAACAGAAAGAGGAACAAAATGGTAATCATCGTCACCGGCGGTGCCGGCTTCATTGGAAGTAATTTTATATTCCATATGCTTGATACATATCCCGACTATCGAATTATCTGCTTAGATAAACTGACATATGCGGGCAATCTGTCAACCCTTGCACCTGTGATGGACAATCCGAATTTCAGATTTGTGAAGGCGGATATCTGTGACAGGAACGCAGTGTATAAACTTTTTGAAGAGGAAAAACCTGATATTGTGGTCAATTTCGCAGCGGAAAGCCATGTTGACCGTTCTA
>JAJPXG010000066.1 GCA_021205565.1 Lachnospiraceae bacterium
TGCACTAATCGTTCTTTTCATCTCAATAATCACCACCTCTCGTTCATTCAAATTCTATCATCGCGTTCGGCTATCCGGCCGAGGAAAAGACCGGAGAGCACCCCGATTATGAGGAGAGCCAGGTCCATTTTGAAAAGTGGTGATATGGCATGATTACCCCGCCTGTTTTTGGACAGGCGGGGTTATTTTTCCCTGACAGAGCAATATGATACAACTTTGATACAAGTCCGTTTTACAATGGGACTGTAAAGATGGAAATCCATTGAAACCGGAGGGAAAACAGGTGAAAAAATTATTCCGTATCATGCTCTGTACATTTATGCTCTGCGGCCTTCTGTCCGGCTGCGCTGCGGGCGGTTTGTCCAATCAGGAGGAGGAAGACACGCCAAAAGAGCCGGTGACTTTAACACTGGCGACCTTCAGTGCGAATCCGGCGACTTTAAGCGACCTGGGGATGTCTGATTATGACCCGAGTGTACTTCAGATGGTGGAGCTGTTTAATGAAACGCATACGGATTATCAGATCGAGGTGGAGTATTATTCGCACAGCGACGATCTGTACTCGGATGGACTTTCTGTCATCCAGAGGGAGATTGTATCAGGGGAAGGCCCGGATATCATCGATTTCGGAATAGGCTATTCTGTCGTGGATACAGTCGGTAAATACACGCTGGACCTGTATTCCTTTCTGGACGGGGAGGATTATCTGGAGTCGGTTCTGGAGGCGTTTTCTTATGAGGGCGGATTGTACGCAATCCCTGTCGGCTTCGCCATTGACAGTCTGGTGGGAAGAACTTCCGTTGTCGGTACACAGAGCACATGGACGATGGAGGAAATGATTGCCTGCTACGAGGCAGAAGCAGCTGAGTCCGGAGCGGATTTCATTCTGCTTGCTACCGCAAAACAGGTGCTGGGAATCATCCTGAGCTCGACAGTGGGAGATTATGTGGACTGGGAAACTGGAGAATGCAGCTTTGACAATGAGGATTTTCAAAAGCTTTTAGAATTTGCAGGTTCCTTCCCCACTTCGGTTGCGGTCAGTGGTGATGATTCCACCACGCAGGCCTATTTAAACGGTGAGGTCTTTGTCATGCCGGTATCGCTTGCTTCCGTATATGATATTGCCAAATATGAGATCATTTTCGGAGATGAAGTAAATTTTATCGGCTATCCTTCAGCCGGAACCGGCAATACCATCATTGATCTGGGAGGTACGACGGCTTTAGGAATTAGTGTCGGCTGCGACTATCCGGAAGTGGCATGGGAGTTTGTCTGTCTGTATTTCACGGAGGAATATCAGGAAAGCTTAAGTGGTGCGCTGCCTGTCAGCAGGTCGGCATTTGAAACTTTACTCGAAAGCGCACAGACAACTCAGTACGAGGAAAACGCGGACGGAACCAGCACGCCAGTACTGCAGAAAAAAGTGAGCTTTGCGGAGGAGGGCGTAATCGGAGAAATCTATCAGATCAGTTCCGAGCAGGCGCAGCAGATGCTGGAACTGACAGATCGGATTTGTTCAGAATCCGTTTATGACTCGACGCTTCATTATATGATCCTGGAGGAGGCGGACGCTTATTTTTCAGGACAGAAATCCCTGGAGGAAACCGTGGAGATTATACAGAGCAGGGCAAATATCTATGTAAATGAAAACAGGTGAGCAAAGCCACATTGCCCTGCCTTGACAAATTTTCTTTATCAATATTAGAATAATTTTGGAAGTGTAAACGTTCTCTTAATTAATCCCCATACTGAATAAGGTTGCGGGGGGGTAAAAATCGTTAATGGATAAAGAAAATTTTGGCAGGTTATTGGTTATACTGAGAAGAAGAAAGGGATTGAGTCAGCGTGAATTTGCTGACCTGATGTGTACATCTTCGTCCACTGTATGTAAATGGGAAAAGGGCGTTTCTATTCCAAACAGGGAAATGATGCTCCAGATTGCAGAGTTTTATCATATTTCTTCCGAAAGTCTCTGTTCTCCTGAAAAAACGTTGATGGAAATTGAAAACACTTCCCTATTAAACATGGAGAACAAAATAAGTGATGATCTGGCAATGGAGGGACAAGGAGGGAGTCAATCTGTTATCAAGGAGAGATTTATTTATCGGAAATGGAAAACCTTTGTTGTAGTTGTACTCATAATCATTGTGGTATGTTCTCTTTTTACCATGGTCTTTATGCGAGAGAATGAAGAGCCGCATGTAACTTGTATGGTGGAGCGGTATATTGAAGATCCGGATTATGGGGAGATCTATGAAATAGACTGTGTGACAAATGAAGAACCGTCCCATGACTGGATTGATAAATATATGAATTCATATATCGTAGACTACCTTCAACAAAAAGAATTAAGCACGAATGTGGCAAAACTTGTTTTTTACGACAATGTGGAAAATGTGATGAATGATTATGGGATACAGGCGGAAATATATATTTTTCTGGATCAGTATTAAGTTTGATACAGCTTAAGCGGAAGTAGCCAAAACCCGGGTTTTATACCCCATTGGTGCCTTTTGCGGAAAGGCGGATTATAGTTATGAAAAAGACAAAACTAATAATTTTTATAATACTGTTTGTGTTATTATCAATACCCCGGTGTATGACGGCAGGTGTTCATGCACAGGGCTTGGATGAAGCAATACATTATGAGTATGTGATAGCGGAGGAGGCTGTTGTCTTTGAAAGTATAATTGATGTTGAAACTAGTTATGACAGTGCTTCTGACAGTATTATCATTACCATAGAAGTGGAATACGAAGGATATATCACACCTCCTCTTGAATTGGTCTGGACGCTGGTGTCGGATGAGGCCAGTTATACCGGAACACTGAAAATAAAGAATTACATGTTGATTAACGATACAACGATTGCTACATACACAGGGACGCTATACAGGCAGTGATAAGTATGATTGCAAGATAAAAAATGTTTCCCCGTCTGTCACCTGGCAGGCGGGGAAATTTTGGCGTTGTCTTTGGAAAGAAAAGCTGCTGTGTCGTCCAGTGAGGATGAAAATCCGAAACATTAAACCGCCCAGTCGCCCAGCACCTTTTCTTTCGCAAAGTGTGCCGCCTCCTTGGCGCTAAGCTGTGAGGAGAAATCCGCTCTTTTATCGGGCGCGGCGCCCGGGCCGAAGCTCTCAAACTCGGCGTAGCGGATGGTTTCATGAGGCTTTTTCCAGTCCATCCAGCCTTCTGTTTTGATGTGCGCGCCCAGCTCGCAGTGCAGGAGAATGGTCTGCGCGTACTGCCGCCAGGGACGGCCCAGATAGACGGTATTCGCGGGGCAGTCGGAGGTGAAGCGGCAGTGGTCCAGGATGTAGCCGTATTCCTGCTTTTCATAAGTGGAGGCCGCGGTCACATAGCCGTAGCAGCGGTCCTGCGCTTCCTGCGGGTTGTCATTGGGCATATCCGCGAAACGGTTTTTCGTGAAAAACTCGCAGTTTGAAAAATACGCGGTGGCGGAGCCAAACACATAGTCCACGTCCCCCTGAATATAACAGTCCTGATAATACTGCCGCCCGTTTACGCGGGGGGCAAATTCTTTGGGTCCCACAAAACCGCCGGCCTGCATTTCCTTTTCCGGCAGCGGCCCGGTAAAGAGCGTGTCCTGGCTGCCGAGCAGTCTGCAGTGATAAAGCGCACAGCGGTCGCCGTCCATGTAAAGCGCCAGCGCCTGCCCGACAACCTTGCCGGTACCGGCGTCATTTGCGATGGTCAGGTTTTTGCCTGTGAAATCATGTGTGTCCACCAGCATGCTGTAGCTTCTAAAGGTTCCGCGGTTGCGGCCGTCCGGATGCGGTTCCAGTGCGTAATGTCCATATACGATGACAGTCGTGTCAGCATCCTCGCCCTGAAGCGTCACATAAGGCTTCCTGATAATCAGCCGTTCCCGGTAAACACCCTTAGCCACATAAACCGTCACCGCTTCCGTATTATCGTCCGGAATGCTGTCGATGGCGGCCTGGATGGTGGAGTAGCAGCAGGGGCTTTTTTCGGGGTAATTCACGTAGATAGATGTATTCATAATGCTGCCTTTCTTTTTTGGTAAAGTATACCACACGTCCGGCTGAGCCCGCAACGCGGCATTCACAGAAAAGTAATAAAATGTTAACGCAACCTTCATCTTCCGCCAGCAATCTTCTCGTTGCAGTAATTTCAGAAAAGTGTTAGAATAAACGCGGACTGGCACATCGGCAGGATCATTTTCATGCGTGAAAAAGCCGCATGCGCCGCACGGACCCTCTTTTTTACGATTTTCAATGCAATGAAAGTAAGGAGTATCCCCGAATGAATGTAATCAATAAGGTTTTTGGCACTCACAGTGAACGCGAGCTGAAGCGCATCATGCCTCTGGTAGATAAAATCGAAAGCCTGCGGGATGGTATGATGCAGCTTTCCGACGAAGCACTGAAGGCTAAGACGACAGAATATAAAAAGCGCCTCCAGGAAGGAGAAACCTTAGACGACCTGCTCCCGGAGGCATACGCCACCGTGCGGGAGGCTGCCAGACGGACCCTGAATATGGAGCATTACCGGGTGCAGCTCATCGGCGGCATTATCCTGCATCAGGGACGCATCGCTGAGATGAAGACCGGCGAGGGCAAAACCCTGGTTTCCACCCTGCCCGCTTATTTAAATGCTCTGGAGGGCAAGGGCGTCCACATCGTCACGGTCAATGACTATCTGGCAAACCGTGACGCGGAGTGGATGGGCGCCGTGCACCGCTTCCTGGGTCTGACCGTGGGCTGCGTACTTAACAGCATGAAGCCAGAGGAGCGCAAGGAACAGTATAACTGCGACATCACCTATGTCACGAACAATGAGCTGGGTTTCGACTACCTGCGCGATAACATGGTGATTTACAAAGAACAGCTGGTTTTGCGAGGCCTGCATTACGCCATTATCGACGAGGTCGACTCTGTTTTAATCGACGAGGCCCGCACGCCGCTCATCATTTCCGGCCAGAGCGGCAAATCCACGAAGCTCTATGAGGCCTGCGATATTCTGGCGCGCCAGATGGTGCGCGGCGAGGATGTGGAGCAGCTTTCCAAGATGGACGCCATTATGGGCGTTGAACAGGAGGAGACCGGCGATTTCGTTGTCAATGAGAAGGATAAGATCGTCAACCTGACTGCGCAGGGTGTGGAGAAGGTGGAGAAATTTTTCCAGATCGATAACTTTGCCGACGCGGAGAATCTGGACATCCAGCACAATATCATCCTGGCGCTGCGCGCACACAACCTGATGTTCCGTGATCAGGATTATGTGGTCAAGGACGACCAGGTGCTGATCGTGGATGAGTTTACCGGCCGTATCATGCCGGGGCGCCGCTATTCCGACGGCCTGCACCAGGCGATCGAGGCCAAGGAGGGCGTGAAGGTCAAGCGGGAGAGTAAGACACTCGCCACCATCACTTTCCAGAACTTCTTTAATAAATTTGAGAAAAAAGCCGGCATGACCGGTACCGCGCTGACCGAGGAAAAAGAATTCCGCGAAATCTACGGCATGGACGTCATTGAGATTCCGACCAACAAGCCCGTGATTCGTGTGGATAAACAGGACAGCGTCTATAAAACCAAAAAGGAAAAGCTCCACGCCATCGTGGAGGCAGTGAAGGAGGCGCACGACAGACAGCAGCCTGTGCTGGTGGGCACCATCACCATTGAGTCCAGTGAGGAGATCAGTAAGCTTTTACGCAAGCAGGGCATTCCGCATGAGGTCTTAAACGCCAAGTTCCATGAGCGGGAGGCGGAGATCGTTTCGTTAGCGGGCCTGCACGGGGCTGTGACCATTGCCACCAACATGGCCGGCCGTGGTACGGATATTAAGCTGGACGACATTGCGAGAGCGGCGGGCGGTCTGCGCATTGTGGGTACGGAACGTCATGAGTCCAGACGTATCGATAATCAGCTGCGCGGTCGAAGCGGCCGTCAGGGCGACCCGGGCGAGTCCCAGTTCTTTATTTCGCTGGAGGACGATCTGATGCGCCTGTTCGGCTCAGAGAAGCTGATTGGCGTCTTCAACGGCCTCGGTATTCCGGAGAATCAGGAGATCGAGCACAAGTCCCTGACAAAGGCAATCGAGGGCGCCCAGAAAAAGATTGAGGGCAACAACTACGGCGTGCGTAAAAATCTGCTGGAATATGACCAGGTTATGAATGAGCAGCGCGAGATTATTTACGAGGAGCGCCGCCAGGTTCTTGACGGCGAGAGCATGCGTGATTCCATTATTAAGATGGTGCAGGATATTGTGGACAGTGCCGTGGATACTGTGGTGCGGGAAGAGGCGGATCCGGAGGAGTGGGATTTAAATGAACTTAACTCGATCCTGCTGCCGACCATACCTCTGAAGCCCCTGACAAAGGAGAGGGTTGTCTCTTTGCAGAAAAACAGCCTGAAACAGCAGTTAAAGGAAGAAGCCGTGAAGCTCTATGAGGCCAAGGAGGCGGAATTTCCCAAGGCTGAGACGATGCGGGAAATCGAGCGCGTTATTCTGTTAAGAAGCATTGACCGCAAGTGGATGGATCACATCGACGACATGGACCAGCTGCGGCAGGGCATCGGTCTGGCCGCTTACGGACAGAAGGATCCGTTAGTCGAGTATAAGATGAGCGGCTACGACCTCTTCGATGAGATGACCAATAATATCAAGGAGGAGACCGTCCGCGTTCTCTATCGCGTGAAGCTGGAGCAGAAGGTAGAGCGTGAGCAGGTGGCGAAGGCCACCGGCACCAATAAGGACGAGACTGCGGTCAGAAAGCCGATCCGCAAGGAGGCCAAAAAGATTTATCCCAATGATCCCTGCCCCTGCGGCTCCGGCAAGAAATATAAGCAGTGCTGCGGACGGCTGAAGTGAGGCAGCTGACGGGACAAAGCCGGGCGGACGATAAGCCCCGGCCATTATGGGACAGGATTGATTTTAAGTAAGCGAACGCAGACAGAGGGGTTTTTATGATAGTAGAACTGGAGCAGGCCAGAATGAAACTGCAGACCTACGAGGAGCCGCTGAAGGAAGTGCGGGATTCACTGGGTCTTGAGGATAAATCAAAGCGCATCGAGGAGCTGGAGATGGAAATGGCGGCGCCCAATTTCTGGGACGACCCGGACTCCTCCAATAAGCGCATGAAGGAATTAAAAAATTTAAAGGATACCGTCGCCCTGATCAACGGCCTTTCCACGCAGATGGAGGATATTACCACGCTGATTGAGATGGGAAATGAAGAGGATGATGTCAGCCTCGTCCCGGAGGTGGAGTCGGAACTGGAGGATTTTATCAATCGTCTGGAGGATCTTCGCATCAGTACCCTCTTATCCGGGGAATATGACAGAAATAACGCGATCTTAAAGCTGAATGCAGGCGCGGGCGGTACCGAGAGCTGCGACTGGGCGGGCATGCTTTACCGCATGTACACCCGCTGGGCGGAGCGTAAGGGCTTTTCCGTGGAGGTGCTGGACTATCTGGACGGCGACGAGGCAGGCATTAAGTCCGTGACCTGGCAGGTCAACGGCGAGAACGCCTACGGGTATCTCAAATCAGAGAAGGGCGTGCACCGTCTGGTCCGCATTTCCCCCTTTAACGCGCAGGGCAAACGCCAGACCTCCTTTGTGTCACTGGATGTGATGCCGGAGTTAGACGATGATATTCAGATTGATATCAATCCCGAGGATTTAAAGGTGGACACCTACCGCAGCAGCGGCGCGGGCGGACAGCATATCAATAAGACATCCTCCGCAGTCCGCATCACGCACATTCCAACGGGAATCGTGGTGGCCTGCCAGGAGGAGCGCAGCCAGTTCCAGAATAAGGACAAGGCCATGCAGATGCTCAAATCCAAGCTGTACATGCTGCAGCAGGAGACCAACGCGGAGAAGCTTTCCGATATCCGCGGCGAGGTGAAGGAGATCGGCTGGGGCAGCCAGATCCGCTCCTACGTCCTGCAGCCCTATACCATGGTGAAGGATCATCGGACGAACATGGAGACGGGAAATGTGGATGCGGTTTTAGACGGAGAACTGGATCCGTTTATCAATGCGTATTTAAAGCAGCAGAGTCTTGGAGCATAACCGGACAGATTTCGCCCGGCAAACGGTCTGAAATTCACCGGTTGCCGGGCGTTAAAATAAAATACGGATGCAATTTGGTATCAGGATGCAGATTTGCTCTGTACCAGATCGAGATAGAACTCAACCTCGGTGCAGCCCATGTAGGGCAGCAGATAGAGAAAGCCGATCCCAAGCGTGACGGTGGAGAGCAGCGCCCAGGGCAGGAAGCTTAACTCAAGACCCAGCAGGCGCAGACGTCTTCCCTTCATCAGATGGGAGGATCTTTTATAAGCCTGCGTGACCTTCAGATCCGAGAAATCCACCAGAATCCGGGTCGTCTGGGAGTAGGTTAAGGAAATCCAGGCGGCGTACAGAATATAAGCGACGCAGAGTACAATGACAAAGACAATCAGTGCGGCCGCTACAGAGCCGGGAAGGGATACCTCCGGCAGGTAGACGCTTTCCCCGGACAGAAACAGCAGCAGGGCATCTATATCACTTCCCGCCAGATAAAAGATGGACGCGATACAGATCCCGATAAAAAAGAGTATTGTTCCGGGCAGCATATAGAGCACCTGCATCAGATAATTGCCCAGGAAGCGGAGCGGGTGGTTCTGAAAGGCATACAGAAAATCCTTTACCCCGGCGCCGTAGTCCTGCCCGCAGCAGAGCCTGAAATAAAAGCTGATCATACCTACGTTCAGCCAGATGTTGATCAGGCTGATGACAAGGGACAGGAAAAAGGCAGAGCTGCTGTAATCTGCGCCCACAGAAATGGTGTAAACCAGAAACAGGATGAGCTGCATGGTGATGGCGGGAAACCAGTGCCCTCTCAGGGCTGATTTCGCCGCGGTTTTCAATTCCGCGTTTGTACGATACATAGGGACTCCTTTATTGTCATTGAAATGAAATCTTCAGATCAGTATAGCATTTCTCTGCTCAAAAGACAATGCGGGGGATATGTAAGTTTTTCTTAAAGTTTTGTGTTTTTTTCAGGAGATAAAAGATGGATTCATTGGAAGTGGATGTCAAAGTCAACAGCGGTGACCTTTATGATTATATGATGTATCATGCGTATCACGGTGCGCAGGGGTTGTTGGGCAGCTGCATCGGTGCGCTGGCGATCCTGATTTTTCTGAGCAATCGTCAGTGGATTTATCTGATTGCCGGTCTGATCATGCTGGCGTATCTGCCGTGGACTCTTTTTTTAAAGAGCAAACAGCAGGCACTCAACACGCCGGCATTCAAAGAGGCGCTGCATTACACCTTTGACGGGGACGGTATTTCAGTCAGTCAGGGAGAAACGACGGAAAGCATGGCCTGGAAGGATATGTACAAGGCAGTATCCACCGGCCGCAGCATTATCATTTACACGACACGGATCAATGCCTGTGTGTTCCCGCGCCGGGAGTTAAAGGATGAGGAGGCGGATGTGATTCAGTTTATCTGTACGCACATGGAGCCGAAGAAGGTGAAGATCCGGAACTGACGGAGGCGAAAGCCCGGAAGAGAAGCCGGGCCTTTGGCCTGTCCTGCATGGGAAAGCCTGCATGGCAAAATCAGCATGATATGAGGAGAGAGCATGAAAAAAGTCATGAAGACCGCTTCACCGGAGGAAACCTTCGCGCTGGGCGAAAAGCTCGGGCTTAAGGCAAAGCCCGGCACCGTGATCGCACTGAACGGGGATCTGGGTGTGGGAAAGACGGTATTTACGCAGGGCGTTGCCTTGGGGCTTGGAATCACGGAGCCGGTGGCAAGCCCTACTTTTACGATACTGCAGGTATATGAGGAGGGCCGCCTGCCCTTTTATCATTACGATGTCTACCGGATCGGAGACTTGGAGGAGATGGAGGAGATCGGATATGAGGACTGCTTTTACGGGGAGGGCGTCTGCATCGTGGAGTGGGCGGACTTCATCCGGGAGCTTCTGCCAGAGGATACGGTTCGGATTACGATTGAGAAGGACCCGGAGCAGGGATTTGATTACAGGCGGATTACGGTGGAAAGCAGCGAACAGTAACAGGAGATTAGCATGAGGATTTTAGCGATTGACAGCTCCGGACTGGTGGCCTCGGTGGCTCTTTTGGAGGACGAGGACCTGATCGCGGAGTATACGATTCATTATAAAAAAACACATTCGCAGACCCTGCTTCCCATGCTGGAAGAAATAAAGAAGATGACGGAACTGGATCTGCATACAATTGACGCGATTGCCGTAGCGGGCGGCCCGGGCTCTTTTACGGGCCTGCGTATCGGTTCGGCCACAGCCAAGGGACTGGCGCAGGGGCTTAATAAGCCGATCATTGAGGTGCCGACGCTTGAGGGCCTGGCCTTTCAACTGTACGGGACGGATGCGCTGGTATGTCCACTGATGGACGCGCGCAGAAATCAGGTGTATACCGGAATTTATGAGTTTGTCTGTGAGAATGGCAGGTATGAGCTGACGACAGTGATGCAGGGCACCTGCTGCCTTTTACCCGAGGTCGTATCAAAGCTGAATGGCCTGGGGCGTCCCGTAATTCTGAACGGGGACGGGGTACAGGCCTATCGGGATGCGCTTGTTAAGACGCTTACGGTGCCGTACACCTTCGCGCCGGCGCACAGAAGACTGCAGAGTGCCGCTGCCGTCGGGGCGCTTGCGTTTCGCTATGCCGCGCAGGGAAAGCTTGTGACAGCCGCAGAGCATAAGCCGGAGTATTTTCGCTTAAGCCAGGCGGAGCGGGAGCTTCAGGAGGCCAGAGGACGGGAACATGCGGAAGCTGCCGGGGAGTCTTTAAAAGAGCAGAGCCCTGCGGGGAATCCGGATAAGCGGGAGGTTTATCAGGATGAAGCCTGACCTTGAGATTCGCCTCATGGAGGAGGCGGACGTTCCGGCCGTGGCCGCCATTGAGGCGGTTAGCTTTTCTGAGCCCTGGAGCGAGGCTTCCTTCCGGAGTATTTTAAAAAGAGAGGACGCTCTATACCTGACAGCTGTGTCAGATGGATGTGTTGCGGGTATGTGCGGCCTGCTGATCGGCCCGTATGAGGCGGAGGTTTTCAATGTGGCGGTCTCACCGCAGCTTCGCGGACAGGGTATTGCAGGCAGGATGATTGCCGAGCTTATGCGGCGCGGTGAGGAAAGAGGCGTCAGGGATTTCACACTGGAGGTACGCGCCTCCAATGCTGCGGCCATTCATCTTTATGAAAAAAACGGTTTCATGAGCGAGGGAACCCGGCCGCGGTTTTACTCAAATCCGGAAGAGGATGCGCTGATTATGTGGAGACGAGGCGGCCTCTCTTCATGTACGAACCATTGTGAGAAAAATAAATAAGAAAGTATAGAGAGTAACATATGCTGGATATATGTCTGCTGGGTACCGGCGGAATGATGCCCCTGCCCTACAGGTGGCTGACCTCCATGATGGCCCGCTATAACGGAAAAAGTATTCTGATCGACTGCGGCGAGGGCACGCAGATCGCGTTAAAGGAAAAGGGCTGGAGCCCCAAGCCCATTGATATTCTGTGCTTCACGCACTACCACGCCGACCATATCAGCGGTCTGCCGGGCCTGCTTTTGACCATGGGAAACGCGGAGCGGACCGAGCCGCTTTTAATGATCGGGCCAAAGGGGCTGGAACGGACGGTGAACGCATTGCGCACCATCGCGCCGGAGCTGCCATTTGAAATTCAGTTCCGGGAATTGAATGAAGCGGAGGAGGTCCTGGATTTTAAGGACTTTACCATCACCGCGTTTAAGGTGAAACACAATGTGGTCTGCTACGGCTATACCCTGGAAATCAAACGCCAGGGCAAATTTGACACAGAGCGTGTCCTGAAAGCCGGGATCCCGCAGAAATACTGGTCCAGGCTGCAGAAGGGCGCCACTATTGAGGCGGACGGTATGACATATACGCCCGACATGGTCTTAGGGCCGCCGCGTAAGGGACTGAAGGTGACGTACTGCACGGACACCCGGCCGGTGAAGGCGATTTCGGATCACGCCGCGGACAGCGACTTATTTATCTGCGAGGGAATGTACGGCGAGCCCGATAAGCTGGAAAAAGCCAGGGAATATAAGCACATGACCTTTTACGAGGCCGCGGGGCTGGCGAAGGAAGCGAATGCAAAAGAACTGTGGCTGACGCATTACAGCCCGTCGCTCACCCGGCCCGAGGAATATATGGATGCCGTGCGCAAAATCTTTCCCAACGCAATTGCTGCCCGGGACGGCCGGACAGCGGAGTTAAACTTCGAGGATTAAGTATGCAGCAAACACAAAAAGATATTACCATCCTGGCGATCGAGTCCTCCTGCGACGAGACTGCCGCCGCGGTGGTGAAAAACGGCAGGGAGATTTTGAGCAATATCATCGCCTCCCAGATCGACCTCCATACTCTCTATGGGGGCGTGGTGCCGGAGATCGCCTCCCGTAAACATATTGAGAAAATCAATCAGGTCATCGACCAGGCAGTCATACAGGCCGGTATGACCTTGCAGGATGTGGACGCCATCGCCGTGACCTATGGTCCCGGCCTGGTGGGAGCCCTTTTAGTGGGTGTTTCCACAGCCAAGGCGCTGGCCTTTGCCCTGGATAAGCCATTAGTGGGCGTTCATCACATTGAGGGACATATCTGCGCCAATTATTTGCAGTATCCGGATCTGGAACCGCCGTTTTTATGCCTGGTGGTCAGCGGCGGCCACTCGCATCTGGTGATTGTGAAGGATTACGGGGAGTATGAGGTCATCGGCCGCACGCGCGATGACGCGGCGGGGGAGGCCTTTGACAAGGTGGCCCGTGCTATCGGCTTAGGCTATCCAGGCGGTCCCAAAATCGACCGCCTTGTGGCGCAGGAAGGAAATCCGGACGCGATTGCCTTTCCGAGAGCCTCCGTGGGCGGCAGCGTCTATGATTTCAGCTTCAGCGGCTTAAAATCCGCCGTGCTGAATTATTTAAATGAGTGCAAAATGAAGGGCGTGGAGGTTAACCGCGCGGACGTGGCGGCTTCCTTTCAGAAGGCAGTCACGGACGTGCTTGTATCCCACGGCATCCGCGGCGCGAAAGAATACGGCTTCCATAAGCTGGCTCTGGCCGGAGGCGTGGCGTCCAACACCGCCTTAAGAAAAGCCATGCGGGAAGCATGTGAGAAAGAGGGCATCGAGTTCTATTATCCGGCGCCCATCCTCTGCACGGACAACGCCGCCATGATCGGCGCGGCCGGGTATTATGAATATGTAAAGGGCGTCCGTTCCGGCTGGGATTTAAACGCGGTACCGAATTTAAAGCTGGGAGAGCGATAGAAAAGCTTCGGGGAAGCATCATCGCCGGCTGACGGCGGATGTGAGGAAACTGCAATGAGAAATTTACGAAATATCGCCATCGTGCTGGCAGCCGGAAAAGGAAAGCGGATGGGCATACAGACCGCCAAGCAGTACCTGCTTTTGCGGGAGCGGCCGATTCTGTATTATTCTCTGAAGGTGTTTCAGGACAGCTTTGTGGATGACATCATTCTGGTCACGGGAAAAGAGGAGCTTCAGTACTGCCGCGGGGAGATCGTGGAGAAATACGATCTGACTAAAGTGCGGGCCATCGTCCCCGGCGGGAAGGAGAGGTATCACTCCGTGTACGCGGGACTGGAAGCGGTGCGGATGCTTTTGCAGGACGATTTAACGAAAAATGATGCAGAGGCAGAGCCTCCTGCCGAGCCAGGCTGCGGCGCAGTCAATACAGAAGGCGCAGTACCGGCTGCAGAAGCCACTGTAAACGCAGGAAGAACTGCAGTTTACATTCATGACGGCGCCAGACCCTTCATTACGCAGGAAATCCTGCACCGGCTTAAGGAGAGCGTGGAGCAATACGGCTCCGCCGTGGCTGCCATGCCGGTGAAGGATACCATCAAAATCGCGGACGCGGACGGCTTTGTGATGGCTACCCCTGACAGGACCATGACCTGGCAGGTGCAGACGCCCCAGTGCTTTGACCTTGACTGGATTTACCCTGCTTATACGCAGCTGATTGCGAAAGAGCAGGACTTGTTAAAACAGGGCATTCACATCACCGACGACGCCATGGCGGCGGAGCTTTACAGCGATCGCAGGGTGCATCTGGTGGAGGCGGATTACCGCAATATCAAAATTACCACGCCGGAGGACCTCATGGTCGCGGAGCGGTTTCTGAATGAATAAAAAAGTCCCTTCTGTGGAAGAATTATTCCGCGGAAGGGACTTTTTTCGGTGAAATATTCTATTTATAAATGATATCCGATCAGATGCTTCGCGGAGAACTCATTGAATAATGACTCCTCCGTCTTTTTCATATAAACGACCGCCCGGTTATCTGCAAACTGCAGCTGGAAGTGGACGCTGCCTACGGATGAATCGCAGATGTGGCATTTCACATACAGACAGTCATCGCCAATCCAGGCGCCGCTTGACGCTGCGCACATGTGATAGATCGGAAAATCAATCTCCTGACAGCTTCCAAAGCCGAAGGGAATTTCCCAGGTATCGTCGTTCGTCTTAAAATACAGGCAGCCGCCCTCCTCATGAAAGGAGACGGATAATTTGCCTACGCCGATGGGATTTTCCTCCACTTCATAAATTTTACCGTTGACCTGGTGCTGCATGGGTACAGAGGCTTTGCCGGCAACGGGTGTGATGGCAAGCGACTTCGTCAGGTCCTGAAGGGAAGCCTTCCTGCGCGCGCTGCCCGGTATATTTTCCAGGTTTCTTTCTGAAAGCCGGTCTAAGATTTCCTCATAAAACGCATTGTAAATAAACTGGTTGCCGCCGTTATATCCCTGCGTGTCCGCTGTGGTGACGCAGATCAGGTCAGCATCAGGCTGCATAATCAGAAGCTGTCCGCCCATTCCATAGCAGACCGTTCCGCCGCGCTCCGTTTTCCAGAACTGCATGCCGTAGCCGCAGGCCTCGCTGGGCAGCGGCGCTTTCACGACGGTGGGGGAAATACAGGATGTCGCCAGGTCGATATAACGCTTGGACACGCGTTCTTCCCCGAAGATTGTCCCTTTACAGGAGAGGAAGTATCCGATTTTCATCAGATCCATCGGAGTGCACATCAGGCCGCTGCCGCCCATCGACACACCATTCGGGTCCGGGAGCATATAGCTGTCCTCACTTAAATCCAGGCCGTAAAATACGGTGTCTTTCATGAAGTCCCAGAAAGGGACGCCGGAGAGCTTTTCCACGAGGGCGCACATAACGTGCGGCGAGCTGGTGTCATAGTGAAAGACCGTCCCGGCCGGATGGTCCGGCTTCGCTATAAAAAAGCTTTCGACCCAGTCGTCGGTAAGCCCCAGCTTATAGGTGGTCTGGCTGTAGCAGGTACGCATTTCCAGCATGTTGCGCAGCGTCATTTCCTTTAAATAAGGATGTACACTGGCCGGGCATTTCTCCGGAAAGAGGTCGACGATTTTATCCTCAAAATGCAGGACGCCCCGCGTCATCAGGTAGCCAATCCCCAGCGATACCATACTCTTACTGACCGAGAACATGCGGTGCAGCTTCTGGGGAGTGTAGGGTCTGTAATAGCCCTCGTAAATAAGCTTTCCATGGCGCATCAAAAGAATGCTGTGCATGGGGATCCGATTCTGTTCAAGACGACGAATCATTCTTTCGATCTGTTCAGAGCCAATCCCCTGCGCTTCCGGGGAGGATACGGGAATTTCAAACATAGGCGCCTCCTGAGCCGGCAGGGCGCAGTATTTGAAAAGGAATGCGCCGCCGTTTTTCACATTTTATCAAGTTTGAGTGATTTTTACAAGGATGAAGGGAATCTTTTATAAAAAATGCCGTCAGAACATGAAAGGCCTTTTGCATTTCTGAGGTAAGAAGCAGGTATTGATCGGGAAATGGACAGGAATTTTATTCAATATATCAAAAATTCTCTGAAAATTTTGTGTGAATAAACGACTATAGGGCAATTTTGAATGAAAAACGACTGGACGGGTCGCAAAACATTGACATTTTGCAAAAGAAAAATGAAGAAATCGCGGGAAATTGTAAAAACTGCACAAATAGAACTTACCAAATACCAGAAATGGTGTTAGAATAAGTTAGCGTTGCTGGATACCAGCAGCAAATTATTTAAGGAGGAAAAAATTATGTTCAACGACATTTCCCGCAGGGATTTCTTAAAGGGAATGGTGGTTAGCGGCGCAGCAGTTGGCTCCGCCGGTCTTCTGTCTGCCTGCGGCAGTTCCAGCAGCAGCTCCAGCACCAGCACCAGTTCTGACAGCACCAGCACTGACAGCACTGAATCTTCGATCACGAAGCCGGATACCATTACGGTTATGGTTGATGGCACCGTGTTTACCGAGGCTAACGGCAGAGAAGAGTTCTGGAACAAGTGTGAGGAGCTGACAGGCATTCATTATGAGGTGACACAGCCTGACCATGACGCATATTACGATGTGGTTGGTCAGACGATCGCGACCGGTGACTGGCCGGATGTCATCATCTTAAGCGCCACCTACTATGTATCCTATGCCAATGAGGGCGTGCTCTGGGATATGACTGATGCGTATGAGAGCTCCGCTCTGAAGGAGAGAATCGACGCGGCGGGCTCCACCAGCGCAGTAGAGGGTATGTATATCAACGGCAGACTGTATGGTATGCCCGTTACCCGTGGCAACGGCTGCATTACATACATCAAGCAGGCCTGGCTGGATGCGTGCGGACTGGATGCACCCACCAATTACGAAGAGTATCTGGATATGCTGACCGCATTTACCGGTGATGGCACCTATGGTGTATCCGCTGCCGGTTTCATTGGCTCTGATTCTCCGTATGTGAACTATCTGCCGGAGTTTTATCAGGATGCATGGCCGAGCTTCTATCAGAAGGACGACGGTACCTGGGCTGACGGTTTCGAAGAGGATTCCATGAAGGAAGCCCTGCAGAGAATCGCAGACGCATATGCGTCAGGCGTGATTGATCCTACCACGCTGACCAACGGCACAAAGGACTGCCGTAACAAGTTCTACAGTGAAGAGTTTGGTGTGTTCACCTACTGGGCGGGCACCTGGTCCACCAACCTGACCAACAACCTGGTCAACAATGGTGTGGACGGTGAGCTGTTAGCACTTCCGCCGATTGATGAAGTCCCGTATTATTGGGACAGACTTCCGATTCCGTGGTGCATTACTTCCACCTGCTCTAATCCGGAAGGCGTATTTGAGTATTTCGTCTCCGCTATGCTGGATGCCGGCGATGTAGAGCTTCTCTTCACCTATGGTGTGGAGGGCGTTCACTGGAGCACAGCGGCTGAGACCCTGTATGAAGGCACTGATTCTGAGGTGTCCTATGAAGAGGGTGAGTTCCACATGCTTGACAACCTGGAGACTCCTGGCACGCAGTACACCAAGGCACACATCGATCCGATGCTTGCACTGGTTGCCATCGAGGATGACCCGGGCGCTGACACCATCGCAGAGGGCGCGCGCACTGCTCAGCAGACATTCAATGAGAATTCCAAGACCGTAGCGATTGTACCTGCTACCGACGAGTACAGCGAGTACAACGGCAGCCTGGTTACCACGAAGAACGAGCTGATTGCGAATGTCGCCATCGGTGAGATGACTGTGGATGAGGCGTATACAGAGTATGCGAAGGAAGCACAGGCCTGGTCTCAGCTGATCGTGGATTCTCTGAATGCATAATTGGCGGTTCCGATTCAGGCAACCTTATTAAATTAAAATCTCAGAAGTTGGGGTATCTGACAGGTGCGGGGCCATGTTCCGTGGTCCCGCATTCTGTTTCATAACAGCTACATTATCATCTTTATGCACTATGTAATGAAAGGCAGGAAGCTATGAAAAAAGAAAAAGTGGAGCTGACAGCTGAGGAGAAGGCGAAGAAAAAGGAAAAGACAAAGGCGGCCATCTATACACATAGAGGCTTCTATGTGATGTTCCTGCCCGTGTTCATTTTCGCACTTGTCTTCTGTTACGCGCCGATGGTCGGCGTACTGCTGGCTTTTACCAATTATAACGGCATCAAGGCGATCACGCCGGAAATTTTTGTGGGCCTTGAAAACTTCCAGAAGATGTTCAAGATGAGCGCTTTCTGGACCGCATTTAAGAATACGCTTCAGATCAGTGTGATCAAGCTGATCCTGACGACCGGTTTCGCGGTGATTATTTCCATACTGCTGAACGAGATCATCAGCCTGAAGTTTAAAAAGGTCGTACAGACCATTATCTATCTGCCGCACTTTATGTCCTGGGTTGTGGTGGCATCTCTGTTCTCCCTGATCCTGGCTCCGACCTCCAATGGTCTGGTCAATTCCTTCCTGGTTCAGATTGGGGTGCTGGACTCCGGCAGCATGATCTATTTCCTGGGCAGCAACAAGTGGTGGAGACCGGTGTATTACATCGTAAACCTCTGGAAGGAAACAGGCTGGCAGACAGTTATCTTCATGGCCACGCTGTCCGGTCTGAATACGGATATGTATGAGGCGGCCGGTATCGACGGCGCGAACCGTGCGCAGAAGATGTGGTACATCACCTTCCCGGCTCTGGCGAATACGATCCTGACCGTACTGATCCTGAACCTGGCCAAGATCATGAACCTCTTCGAGTCCGTGTTCGTTATGCAGAATGACGCGGTGTTATCCACATCCAACGTTCTGGAAACCTATATTTACTATCAGTCGTTCAACAGCGGTTCTATTCCGAACTACGGTTATACCGCCGCGGTTGGTCTGTTTAAATCTGTCGTCGGTGCAATCCTTGTGCTCTCCTGTAATGCGTTGAGTAAGAAGGTACGCGACGGCCGCGGTATCGTATAGGAGGTGAGCAGAATGGCTAAGGAAAAAATTGATAAAAGATATGTGAATAAAGCACATATCCATGTATTTGACGTGGTATTGATCATCTTTTTCATCATACTGTCGCTCATCCTGATTGTCCCGATGTGGAAGGTGCTGGTAGACTCGTTTGACTTACATACATCCTATGGTATGCAGCTGCTGCCTTCGGAGTTTGGTTTTGCGGGTTACATTCAGATTTTCACGAACCAGACACTGTATCGTCCTCTGATGATTTCCTTCTTCACGACGATCGTCGGTACCTGTATCGCTCTGATCCTGTCCACACTTGGCGGCTATGTGCTGATCCAGTATGATATGCCGGGACGTAATTTCTGCGCGAACTATCTGCTGTTCACCATGATCTTCAACGGCGGCATGATCCCGACCTACTTAGTGCTGCGTGCGGTAGGCCTGACCAATACGATCTGGGTGGTTATTCTCTTCCCGGCACTGAATGTGTATAACCTGGTGCTGATGAGAAACTTCTTTGAGGGCATTCCCGCCAGCCTTTTTGAGGCGGCGAAGCTGGACGGCTGCTCCCCGATGGGAACATTCATCCGTATCGTGCTTCCGCTGTCTAAGGCGGCCCTGGCTTCCATCGGTCTGATGTATGCCGTGTCCTACTGGAATGACTACACCCACTACAAATTGTACATTACCAACTCCAACCTTTACAACTTCCAGATGAAGTTGAGAGGTATGGTACAGGGCTCCGAGATGCCGAACGTATCCGGAAACCTGACAGAGAACACACTGCAGAACGCGGCCATCGTGATCGCGATCCTGCCCTTCATGATCCTGTATCCGTTCCTGCAGAAGTATTTCGTACAGGGCGTAAATGTAGGTGCTGTAAAAGAGTAAGACTTTTCTGAATTGGGGTTATAAAAGCAAAAAAGCAGTATGGTGGAAGCCATACTGCTTTTTTGCGTGAAGGATTTATTGCAGGAAAGGTCCTGTACGTTGACCCAAAACAGGTCTTGTGTTAAACTGTATACAGGTTTCACACGCAGCAGATGAGACAAAAACCGGTAAACAGAATTGCAGTTTTGCTTATTACAGAAAAATATATCTGGAGGGAGATATCATGTCTGAACTGTACGACGCCATTATTACGCAGAATATGCCGGAGGTGAAGCGGCTTCTGAAAATTGACCCGAAGGCCATCAATGAGGAGGTGGACGGCGCGCCGTTAAGCTTTCTGGCGGCCCGGATGGGAAACTATGAACTGATCCGCCATGTAGTGGAATACTCCATGGCGAGCTTTAATAATTTTGACAGTCAACATCGTCATATCCTGCATTATGGGGCGGAGTCGGGCAGCGTGGAGGTCTGCAGATACCTGGTGGAGCGCGTGGGAATGGATCCGACCACAGGCGATCAGGATCTGATCACGCCCTATGAGATCGCAGCCCAGCACGGTCATCAGGATCTGATGGCGTATTTTGCAAAAGTCTGCGGCGCGAAGCTTCAGAATATGTACAAAAACCCCATTCTGACGGGCATGCACCCTGACCCTTCCATCTGCCGGGTGGGAGAGGATTACTACATGGTGAATTCCTCCTTTATTTTCTTCCCCTGTATTCCGGTTTTGCACTCGAGAGATTTGATTCACTGGGAGACCATCGGTCATGCCATCACGAACCCGGAGTGGGCGATGCTTGATACGCTGGAGGGAGGCCGGGGCTACTGGGCTGCTGACATTTCTTATTATCAGGGCAGATTTTATATCTGTGCCACCTATCGGCTGAACGATGACGGTACCGTTTTCCGCAAACAGATTGTGGTTTCCTCTGATCAGCCGCAGGGGCCATACAGCAAACCGGCCATCATTGAGGAGGACGGGATTGATCCATCCATTTTCAATGATGATGACGGCAGAAGATATATGCTTTTGAACCGTGGCGCGAGGATTTTTAAATTAAACGCGGACGCGACGGAGAAAATCGGCGAGGCTTCTCTTTTGTTTTACGGGGACCATAAACGCGCGCCGGAAGGCCCGCACCTGTTAAAAAAGGACGGCTGGTATTACCTTTTTGAGGCGGAGGGCGGAACTGGAGCAGGTCACCGGATCACGGTTTCAAGAGCGAAGAGCCTGTTCGGCGTCTATGAGCCCTGTCCGTATAACCCGATCATGCGCCAGGAGGATCCGACGGCGCCCATCCAGCGCTGCGGCCACGGTAAACCGGTGATGACGCAGAACGGGGAGTGGTATATGGTTTATCTCTGCGGCCGCCAGATCGACGGGAAATACAGTATGCTCGGCAGGGAGACAGCCTTAGACCCCATTACCTGGACTGAGGATGGCTGGCCGATCGTGAATCACAGAAAAGGGCCGTCTTATCTCCAGAAGAAGCCGGATCTGGCGGAATGCATGTTGCAGGATGACTGCACGCTCGACCTGACGAGGGATGCGCTGTCACCCATCTGGGTGACGCCGAGAGCGCCGGAGAAGGACGCGATTGTTGTAAAAGACGGTATTTTATATTTGAAGGGCAGCACGGCGCCGCTGTCGGATGTGGCCAGCAGGAATATTCTCTTAAGACGGCAGACCGATTTTTGTTTCACGGCGCAGGCACAGTTTGCCCTGCAGGAACTGAAGGAAGAGCAGAGTGAGGGTATGATCGGGTATTATGACGAGAATACCTGGATTTCCTTTGGCCTGCACCGGGATGAGAACGGGTATTCCATTTATGTGATGGAGCATATCGGTCATGAGAATATCATGCACGAGCCGGTATATCTGTCCCTGGAGAATCAAACGGGTAATACATATAAGAGCAATACATATAAGAGTAATACATATAAGAGTATTACATATAAAATGGAGACGGATTACCTGAAGAGGCGGTTTTCCTTCCGAATGGAAGGGGAAGCATGGCAGGAGTATCTGACACTTGGCAATGTGTATTACCTTTGCGATGAGGGAATCCAGATGGGGAAGCGGTTCACCGGCGCGATGGTTGGCATGTACGCCTATGCCGGTAAGGAGCCGTATACCGCAAAGATACAGGGCTTTTCCTATGAAGCGGTGAAAGGGTGAGTCCGGATAGTATGACCCGTTCGCCGGAAATCTGAATACTGGAATATATTTGCCCCGGTATCCTGAGTTGGATACCGGGGCAAAGTATGTCAGATTATGTGAAAAATTATAATGCGCAGAACTCTTCAATCTCTGCAGCGATGGATTTCAGACTATCCTCCCAGAATTCCTTCTTTGTCAGGTCAATGCCTAAAAGCGCGCCGTCCTCCTCGATGGTGTGGACGGAGGTGGTGCGCAGCATCTCCTTGTAGCGTGGAATGAAAGCGTCCCCTTCCTTACAGTACAGAGTATATAATCCCTGCGCAAAGAGGTTGCCGAAAGCGTAAGGGAAGTTGTAAAAGCTTAAGCCGGAGCGGTAGTAGTGGCTCTTGCAGATCCACATATAGGGATGACGGCAGTCAGCGGCCAGTCCCGCGCCGTAGGCCTTTTCCTGCGCATCCAGCATCAGCTGTTTGAGGTCGCCGGCCATGAGAAACTTTTTCCGGCTCTGTTCAAAGACGGCGCTCTCAAACAGGTAGCGGGAGTAAATGTCGACGACGCACTGGGATTTTTCCCTCAGATCATTTTCCAGAAGCGCCAGACGCTCCTCGCGGGAGGAGGCCTGCTTCATCGCATAGGCGCCCAGAAAGACCTCATTAAAGGTGGAGGCAGTCTCGGCGACAGGCATCGGAGAGTTACGGTTCATCAGACGTTCGTTCTCCATCTGTCTGTTGTGAAAAGCGTGTCCCAGCTCATGCGCCAGGGTATCGACCGCGCTGAATGAGCCGTCGTAGTTGGTCAGAATCCGGCTCTGTCTGTAATCTGTCAGACCCGAGCAGAAGGCGCCGCCGCGCTTGCCGTCCCGCGGATAGAAATCAATCCATTCGTGGTCGAACGCTTCCTGCATCAGATCGGACATCTGAGGCGTGAAGGTGCCAAAGCAGGTCAGCAGATAGTCCCGGCACTCCTCCAGGCTGTAGATTTTGTCGGATTTGCCGAGCGGCGCGAAGAGGTCATACCAGGGCAGACCATCGGTATGACCCAGCAGTTCTCCTTTTTTGCGGAAATATTTTACGAAAACGGGGAGATATTCGGTGATAGCCTCCATCATGGCGTCCAGAGTCTGGCGGCTCATCCTCGCCTGCTTTAAGGACAGGGCAAGTGCGGAGCCGTATCCGCGCTTTTCACAGAGCATGGAAACCTGATTTTTCAGATTATTCAGGGAAAAGGCTACCGAGTCTTGGATTTTTTCATAGCTTGCAAGCTCAGCTTCATAAGCTGCCTTGCGTACAGCGGGGTCCGGACTGTAGGCCAGGTTGCGGATCTGGGAGAGTGTGACCTGGCCGCCGTCATAATCCACCTTCAGCGTGGAAGTCAGGTAGCTCTGCAGCTGTCCCCAGGCGGAGCCGCCGGTCATATCCATGGCGGACGCCATAGCCTCTGCTTCGTCAGAGAGCAGGTAAGAGCAGTCCTCCTTTGTCCGCTTTAAAAAACTGCTGTATTCACTGACCAAATCGCTTTCCTCAGCCAGCGCATCCACATCGGGGATATCGCCCAGAATGCGGCGGGCGGCCGTCTGGTCGGCGGCGCAGGCGGAAGACATCCTGGACAGGCGGTTCTGTTCGGACATAATCTTGCCATCCTGTGCGTTTGTGGAAAGCCGCAGATGCAGGTAGCCGGATAAGCGGGAGTTTAACCGTCGCTGGTTCTCCATACAGGTCAGAAGCGCTTCTATGCGCTCCTTTAAGGGCATGTCCGCCGCTTTTGCGATCAGGTCATGCAGACTGTCGCAGGCTAGCTGAAACGCAGCCACGTCCTTCTCGTAGGCCGGATCCTCTAATCCCTTGTACAATATGTCCAGATTCCATTCTGATTTCATGTTTTTCTCCGATCCGCCGCCCCTGATAGGACGGCCTGAATTGTTATGGCGGTCATCTTTTCGGGCCGCGCCCTGTATCCGACAGACGTTTTCTGTCAAAGAGCGCGGTTGTGTTTCCTGACCGTTTCACCGCTGTTATTGTATAACTTTTGCGGTGAAAATGCAAAGGATCTTTCAGAGATCCGGACATAAGACGTAATCGCCGGTAACTGTTTAACATGAAAGGGAATGTGAGTTTTGCGATTAAATGGCGGGGAATTGCCGGAAGGTGTAGTTGGGGAGGACGAGGCCGCGCAATCATCAGAATTTGTGAATGAGGCGGATTAGGACGCACTGACGGAAGACGCCATAGCCGGAGATGGTGAAGACGCGCTCCAGTACCAGTCGATTATTTTATATACCGGGCGAGTGGACGATACGGAGCTGGTATCCCTGCTGAGAGAATACGGCGTTCATTTCACGCAGGAAATTCCGGAGCAGACTTCCGTGATGTCTTCCATCATGAGCTGGGTTCTGTCTATCGTGATTATGTACCTGATCTATTTCCTGATCATGAGGATGGTGATGAAGCGAATGAGCGGCAGCGAAGGAAACGGTATGTTCAGCGGTATGACGGGCGGCGGTATTGGCAAATCCAAAGAGAAGAAATATAATGTGGAAGAACATACAGGCGTCACCTTCGCGGATGTGGCCGGTTGCGGCCGTTGCCGCCCTGGCGGAACACTCGATCGCGAGAAAAGTCGCGGCAGGCCGACCGGATGCAGAGGATGAAAAGACCTTAAAGGAGATGGCCGCGTAAATCCGCTTAAAGATTGCCGGGGAAAATGTTTCACTTCCTGATGTTCCGGGAAAAGTCCCTGAGAAAGCGGGTTCCCCGGACTCCCGGTATGGGGCCGAATGCTTCAGACGCCTGTGTGAAATGCGGTCTCTGCGCAGCAAAATGTCCGGTTGGCGCGATTGATCCGGTATCCATGAACCCGGATTCCAAAAAATGCATCAGCTGTATGCGGTGTATTTCAGTCTGTCCCGTTGGCGTAAAGAAGCTGGGGAGAGCGATCACCAGCCTGGGCGGCGTAGCGCTTGGAGTGCTCTGTGCAAACAGAAAAGAGTGCGAATTGTTTCTGTGAAGCGCACAGGCTCATTGCAATTATTTTAAAGAAGGTACTGAATGTTCGATACACAGAAGCTTCAGACGGCTATACAAAGTCTGAACAGAGAAGGACGCTTTGCATCAGAAAAAACATTCCTGCATCACAGGAAAATAACTGTATATGACCACAGTGTGCATGTCGCCGAGGTCAGTCTTAAAATAGCAGATTTTCTGCCTGTCACCGTTGATGAAGATTCACTGATCCGGGGTGCATTGCTCCATGATTATTTTTTATACCATCGAAATGAAAGTGTGAAGACATATGTTCTGCACGGCTACCGGCACCCCATGATGGCAACAGAGAACGCGAAGAAGGATTACGGAATCAATGACATCGAGGAAAATATTATAAGACGGCACATGTTTCCGCTGACACCAATCCCGCCTAAATACAAAGAAGCATGGATTGTCTGTATCGCGGATAAATACTGTGCTGCCATGGAATATCTGCCTGCAAGACTTACCAGGAATCATCTGCCAGGTCATAGCTGAAAAAGGATTAATGCGATAAAATATAATTTGTAATCGCATACGCAACACCATCGTCTTTGTTTGAAGGGAGTATGATGTCTGCTGCAGACTTCAGATCAGGAACTGCATTACCCATCGCAAACTTAATGCCGGCAGCCTGAAACAGGCTCAGATCATTTTCTCCGTCTCCAATACATGCGACCTGTTCGGGGTCAATCTGTAAATAAGAAGACAGTTCTGACAGTGCGTTTCCTTTCGATGCATCCTTTGAGAAAATTTCAACATAGCTTCGGTCATATGCCGCGGACAGTTCGGGAAAGCATTTCATGATATCCCGGACATTTTCTCTTGCCGTCTGTGAAAGGAAGTAAAACTGCAGTTCTTCCAGAACGCCGCCGGTCTGTCTGATTGTGTCAGACATATCTTTCACATAGATGGTATTTCCTGCGTCCTTCCCGTAAATAATTCTCCCGATGAAAATCAATATTTTCCCCTGCATCAGATACTCCTGACTGATATGTGCAGTTATTCCCAGACGCTCTTTCCTGCAGCTCTCCAGAAGACTCAGGGCACATTCTTTATCAATCGGGACCTGATAAACAGAAGACCGGTTATGGCAGTCTGTAATCTGCGCACCATTGGAAGAAATGACATATCGGTACAGATCCGGATTCTCTGCCAGCTGATAAGGCAGACAGCTTAGCGCGCGCCCTGTCGTCGGTACAATCATAACCCCTGCATCCGCACAGGCTTTCAGCGCGTTCATAGTCTGTTCTGATATTTTGCTGTGTGGATTCAGACAGGTGCCATCCATATCAATAGCAAGAAATCTTATTCTCATAGGAAGCCTCCGGTCATTCTTCTTCCGTTCTTTTCCGATTCAGATACTCGTTGTATTTTGCGTTGTTATATTCCAGTTCCTTTTTCCGCATAATCCGGTTCCGGTCACTGAGGATCGCAAGCATCTCATCCACAATTTCCCCTTCCGGCAGTTCGCTGTAGTGAGAGAGATAGTAAATCATTCTCTGTGCGGTAAAATCTGTATTCAGGTTCTGCGTGACCAGATCGCAGAAGCGTTCCTGATATCCCCTGTCCAGCATCATTTGATACAGCTTCTGACTGATCTCAGATTTTGGCTTCATATCAATCACTCTCCATATTTCTACCAGGTATAGGTTCTTACTTCACAGTTTCCGATACCGAATGCAGCAAATTCTTCATTCGTCATACCATGACCACTAAAAACGTGGCCATGGTCACACTCGTCGCTCGCCATGAACACGTTTACGTGTTCCTTTCTCGCTTGCACTCGTGATATCATAAAAATAAGACTGAATCACGCGGGAAATACCGTTGTGTGCCACCAGCAGATAGGTCCTGTCATCTGCCCGGATATCATCAATCAAGCCATATACCCGTATTTCTCTTCATTATAATCGGAGCCGTTTCACCCGGATGCACATCCCCTGCAGTCCATTTTAATCCGGAACTTTTCTGACCCATAAGCAAACCGGAGACTTCATCCAGAGCGTCATCATCAACATAATATCTGCTGCACATATTTACCGCATTCCCTTCAATTTCTATTATTACATGGATTTTACGGCCTGATTATCTATCACCAGTTTTTTCCTTTCGAAGGCCTTTCAGTAAATCCTTTCTCGGTTCTTTTCCAGTCCGGATATTTTTAAGGCCGCTGAAATGACGCTGCAGCATCAGCAAAGCCATGATCAGCGTAAGAATGCCAACTTCCTTTCCATAAAATCGGAAAACCGGTATCAGGAACGCCAACGGTATCAGAACCGCACCAACCGGAAGGTAATGACTGATCAGAACACCGATCAGACCCACAATACACGCCAGCAGACCATACCCGAAAGAAATACTGACAATCGCTGCACAGGTACAGGTCACGCCTTTTCCTCCGTGAAAGTGGTGCCAGCATGGAAAGTTATGTCCCAGGATGACGCCAAGCCCTGCGTATGCTGCGGCAGTCGCGCCCATCTCAGGAAATAAAAATAAGCGGCAGAGCAGGCAGGGAATAAAGGCCTTGAGCAAATCGCCAATCAATACCAGGGCACCGTTTTTTACCCCATATTCATGAACCATATTGGCCATCCCCGGATTTCCGGTTCCTCTGTCAAAAGCACTTTCTCTGGAAATATGCTTAGAGACAACCTCTGCTGTCAGGAAATTCCCAAACAGATATCCAATCAACACACAAATTACTCTGCTCATCGTCTGCCTTCTTTCCCTTCGGAGTCTGTTCTCAGAACAGATGCTCCAGAAAACTGCCATCCGGCTTAAGTTCCTCAAAACATTCTGTCAGGTTGTCATCATCCATGATCTGCAGAACGCGTGGCATCCCGGCGGCCAGTTCCTTTTTCTCATATTCCTTCCGCGAAATCCAGTAAACCTGTCCTTCTTCAGAGCTTTTCAACTCCCCTTCGTAAGTGTCTGCGCGGTAAAGCAGTCCGACATTATGTAAACCGTTGCGGTACCAGTGATAAATTCCTTTCAGTACCGGATGCTGAATGGTCAGTCCGGTTTCTTCTTTCATTTCACGGACAACCGCTTCTGAGAATGTCTCGCCAACTTCCACATGCCCACCGGGGAAGGTGGTGCCGTTGTAGCTGCTTCCTGTCTTGTCCAGAGCGAGCACCTGATCGCCATCGCAGAGCATACACATATTCATGAAGATCACCTTTTCCGGTGGATGCTTTTCTGATACATAAGGCTTGCACAGCCGGCCATAGACCGGTCGATAGATTTCCTGGTACAAATCTTCTATCGCGCAGTGCAGCTGTTCCGGTGCAGAATCAGTGTTGCCCGCCCTGCCGATATACAGAATATTATAATCCACGCCAAACAGCAGGCATTTTGTATTTGTCAGCACAGCGCCGTTTGAAAGATAAAAATGTATTCTCTTTTGGCGGAGTGCGGCTTCCTCTTCAGACTTTGCTGAATCAGGGCTTTCCGCCTCAATGAATGCGCCGTTTTTTGCCGGGAGTGTACCTTCCAGTTTCTGCAGGAATTCGCTGCCGGTTCCATGGCCGCGCAGTTTAGGCACGACAGCGAAATAATCCAGAAGCGCATACATCCCGTTCTCAATCAAAATATAACAGGCATAGGCCAGCAGGCTGTCATCATCGTAATAACCAAAGCTTATGTATTTTCCTGCGTTTGTCATTTTCTCCATGGATGAATAAGGGCGGCGCTCACTGCGTGGAAAATCCTCTTTCACATGCGTTTTGTAAATCTGCTTCAGTTCATCCAGTTTCAGCTCTTTTATTTGTTTCACAGCGGTTCCTTTTCTCCATAATGCTGGCGGCTTTCATAACCGTCCTTTTTGAAATCGGAATTCCTTTGCATAATCAAAAATCTGCTGTCTATACATCTGTCTCTCCAGTCATACAGGCAAATCACGATTTTTCAACCTATTTACGCCTTATTATATCAATCCATCACCCACCAAACAAGAAGAATTATCAATATTTTCCATGTAAGACACATTCTGAAAATCCGGAGCAGAAATTTCCGGATAGCTCGCTGTCGATTCGTGCCGGATCAATCAGCAGGCAGAGCTTCGAGTGAAGCGGGAGTAAAGACAGCAGCCTGCCGATGGCCGAAGTCTGCCAGAAGCAATTGCGCATTTAATCAAAATTTCAGAAACGAATCCTACATTCCGTGCTATAGTGTGGTTGTGATGGACCCTGTTTAAGTGATAAAATAAAAAGCAGAAAAAATTTTTGCAGACTCTTTTCTGCAAAAAATTGGACTGGAATAACAAGAAATAACAACGCAAATGGAGGTGTCAAATGGCCGAAAAAACAGTCATCTATTATTACTCTGGCTCCGGAAACAGCCTCTCTG
The DNA here is from genome assembly GCA_021205565.1 of Lachnospiraceae bacterium. Lineage (GTDB taxonomy): Bacteria > Bacillota > Clostridia > Lachnospirales > Lachnospiraceae > RGIG6307. The sequence goes on from JAJPXG010000066.1 coordinate 29,244, forward strand.
TGGCAAAACACATAGGCGAGGCGCTTGGAAATACAACGCTTTTGTCCATCTACTCCCTGCGGGATGACCCGGAGGTCCCGGCAGATTACACCCGGATTGGTATTGTGACCGCTACCTGGTTTGTCCGCCCACCGAGGGTGGTGAAGGAGGTCTGTGAAAAACTCCGCTGCTCCAGACAGCAGAAAATCTTTATCCTTGCCACCTGCGGCGGCTATGACGGTTATGTCTGCATTGATCTGAAAGCGATTCTGCAGCCGAAAACAGACTTTGCTGTTCAGACCTTTATGCTGCCTATGCCGCCCAATCACATTGTGGGGTTTTCTCCCATGCCGGACTGGATCAATCGTTTCTACCTGAATCATGAAGCCAAAGCTTCTGTCAAAATCGCAGAGAAGATCCAATCGGATGCGCCCACGAAAAACCGGAAGGGCATTAACCGAAAGGCTCTTACGTGGGCATCAGCGACTTTCAATCAGCGTTTATTGGGTGTCGATCGGGATTCTGTTGAGGGCGGTTTCTACACCTCCGATGCCTGCACAAAGTGCGGCATCTGTGAGAAACTCTGTAAAAACGATAACATCCATATGACGGAAGACGGTCCGGTCTGGGACCACGACTGCCAGCAGTGCATGGCCTGCATCATGTGGTGTCCAAACAGGGCCATTCGTCATCCGAATGTACCAGAGAAGCGCAGACGCTATCAAAATCCGAACGTCACCCTGGATGATATGATGCAATCGGAATTCCATGTGGAAGAACCATGTATCAAAGAAAGAAGGCAAAACAATATGTGTAAAATTTGTAAGATGGATGAAGAGGAAGTCCGGAAGTTCAAGAAGGAACACAGTACGTTTATCGCGGTAGGCACGACGCTTATAATTGTCGGTGTTGCTGCCGGGTTATGGAAGGTGATGAAGAAGTGCTGTTGCCGGTCTCAATCATCCAGATAATGAAGCCCAGTCAGTTCTTCGGAGACTTCCCAGAGCCTTCGCGCAGTCTTAAGATTGTGGGAGGCTTTATTGGATTGCACCACGTCCGGCATCCTGTCCTTTGACGGCCCGAAGTATTCGCCTCCCCTGACGGTCTGATCTGTAGCTGCGTGGATGAGCGGCATCGCGCCATAGATGGTAGGCTTTAATGTATAGGAGAGCAGCGTCAGCAGCTTCCTGGAGACAGCGTTCTTAGCCTGTGCAGGCATGATATTTGTCTGTGCCAGTCCGGGATGTGCAGC
>JAJPXG010000011.1 GCA_021205565.1 Lachnospiraceae bacterium
CTCCTAATCCATACCTAAATGATTATACATACAACTCTTTTCTTTGTCAACCGGAAAAATCTGATTTTTTCACGTTTTATGGCGCGTTTTGCCGCCTTTCCCATAAACGGACCGTTGCCCTTTTCGTCTTCTGCCGCGAAATTTCAGCACCAGCCAAACAAGCACTGTACCCACCAGTACGCCGCCGAAATCAATCCACACATCCCGCACTGAACTACCCCGTCCTTCAACGAAAATCTGGATGGTCTCATCGCTGACCGCAGCCAAAAGGCCGCACAGTAACGATGTTGTCAGAGAGCAATACAGGATTTCCCATATCAGTACCGTCAGCTCCGCTCCCAGAAGCGTAAACTCAGTAAAATGAGCCAGCTTACGGATCAGATTGCCGTCATTCCCCTGATCATCCTTAAAAAAGTTTTCAGGAAGGACCTGTTCTAAGACCTCCTTAACCGAATCGCTGAATTTTTCGGATTCAGATGCCGGCAACAGAGAATTTCCCCAGATAAAAGCAAGGGTCAGTGAAATCAAAACGCACAAAATCGTTATTTTTGTTTTTTTACTGAAAATCAAATGACTGCCTTTCTTAAGTCCGGTTTCAGACCGGAACCGTCCTGTTTTTTTCTATTTGGTTTTGCCCATTTTTTGATTATCCTTCAGACTTCTGGACTCACCCAGATACTCCTTTTCATCCACCACATGCATCCGCACCAGGATATCGGCAACTACACAGACGACAAAGGCAGTGATACCGATGAGCTGGGAAATCGGAATGTTCAGATACGGAATCAGCAGCTGATCGGTACGCAGACCTTCAATCAGGAAACGTCCGATCCCATAGCCGGCCAGATAAAAAAGGGTGATCTCTCCTTCAAACTTCTTTCTGTTTCTATACAGGAGAAGGAAAATCAGAAGGCAGAGATTCCAGCAGGATTCATATAAAAAGGTCGGGTGAACCTGGACGTAATTAACCCCATCCGCCATATGATCCAGCATAGTCTGCGTAATCTCACTCTCCCGGATCGCATCGACCGGGAGTGCCATCGCGAAAAGATTATCCGTATAATCGCCAAATGCCTCACGGTTCATAAAATTGCCCCAGCGGCCGATAACCTGTCCTAAGACCAGCCCCGGAACAGCGGTATCTGCCATCTGACAGAAGCTCTGATGCTTCACCCGGGTAAAGACATAGAGCGTAATAAACGCCGCAATCACGCCGCCGTAAATCGCGAGGCCGCCCTGGCGCAGATTGAATATACTGAGCAGATTATCCTTATATTTATCCCATGAAAAAATAACATAATACAATCTGGCGCCAATAATAGCAAATATAATCGCGTAAATAATAAAATCCCAGTAAAGATCCGGATCCTGCCCGGACACCTTCGCTAAATGCGTAGCCAGAAAAATCCCGCAGATCATCGCGATGCCAATGATGACCCCATAATAAGCGACGGAAAAGCCGAAGACAGAAAAGGATTTCGGGACATTTTCCAGATAAATCCCAAGATTGGGAAATGCAATATCCATACTGTTCATTACATCCGGCATAAGTGCTCCTTTCCTCCTCAGACATTAAAGCGGAACAGAATAACATCCCCATCCTGCACAACATAGTCCTTGCCTTCCATCCCGACCAGTCCCTTTTCCCTGGCCGCCGCAAGAGAGCCGTACTGAAGGAGGTCTTTGTAATTGACAACCTCCGCCTTGATAAAACCTCTCTCAAAATCAGAGTGAATTTTACCCGCCGCCTGCGGCGCCTTTGTTCCCACTTTGATCGTCCAGGCTCTGGTTTCATCCTCTCCTGCTGTCAGAAAACTCTGCAGACCAAGAATTTTATAACTGGCCGCAATCAGTTTTTCGAGGCCTGATTCAGCAAGCCCCAGATCCTCTAAAAACATCTGCTTCTCATCATCGTCAAGCTCCGAGATTTCCTCCTCAATCTGTGCGCTGATGACGAAGACCTCGCAGCCTTCCTTTGCCGCGTAATCACGCACCTGCTGCACCCATACATTCGAAGCGCCGTCATCCTGCAGATCATCTTCTGCCACATTGGCTGCAAAAATAACCGGCTTGGCCGTCAGGAGATTATAGGAGGCAAACCATGCCGCCTCATCCTCATCTTCAAATGTCATGCTTTTGGCAAGTTTCCCGGACTCCAGATGTTCTTTGATACGTTCCTGAAGAGCGTATTCCTTTCCTGCGGTCTTGTCCATTCTGGCGACCTTGGAAAGCTTCGCCATTCTCCTCTCCAGAATTTCCAGGTCGGAAAAAATCAGTTCGATATTGATGGTCTCGATATCCCTTAAGGCGTCCACACTGCCGTCCACATGTACCACATTGCTGTCCTCAAAGCAGCGCACCACATGAACAATGGCGTCCACCTCCCTGATATGGCTTAAAAACTGATTGCCCAGGCCCTCGCCTTTGGAAGCGCCCTTTACCAGACCGGCAATATCCACAAATTCGATGACGGCCGGCGTCACCTTTTTGGAATGATGCATTTCTCCCAGAAGGCGAATCCGCTCATCCGGCACCGCCACAATCCCCACGTTCGGGTCAATGGTGCAGAACGGATAGTTGGCGCTCTCCGCCCCTGCCTTTGTCAGTGAATTAAATAACGTGCTCTTCCCAACATTGGGAAGACCGACAATTCCCAGCTTCATTTATATGATCTCTCCTTTTCGTATTTTTTCTGCCGACCGGCAAGCTCCTCATAAAGCGTTCGGTAGGTCTCATAACGGATCGCGCTGATTTTTCCCTGCGCAAGCGCAGCTTTGACGCCGCAGTCAGGCTCATGGGTATGGGTACAGCCGGTAAATCTGCATTCTCCCTTATACGGAACAAATTCATCGTAATAGAAAGCCAGATCCTCTTTCTCAAGATCAAACAGATCAAGCGAACCAAAACCGGGCGTATCCAGTATATAGCTGTCCTGGTCAATGTAAAGCAGCTGCGAATGCCTGGTGGTGTGCTTGCCGCGCGAAAGCTTTTTACTGACTTCCCCGGTTTCCATATGCGCAGAACTCTGAAGCCGGTTAATCAGTGTGGACTTCCCCACGCCGCTCGGTCCTGCGACCGTTGTCGTCTTTTTTTTCAGGCAGGCGCGTACCCGTTCCACATCCTCGTCTTCAAGCGCACTGATGCAAAACAACGGATAACCGGCAGCTTCATAAGCGGCAGCGACCCTTTTGCCTTCTTTCTCCTCGTCCAGATCCGACTTGTTCAGACAGATAAAGACCGGCAGATTCTGCTGTCGGATATGAATCAGCATCCGGTCCAGCAAATTCAGACTCAGATCCGGCTTTTTTACGGAAAAAATCACCATTGCCTGATCCACATTGGCTACTGCAGGTCTGATCAGAGAGCTCTTTCTGGGAAGGATGCGCTCAATATTGCCAGTCGCATTCTCCTGTGAAATGATCTGAATCTCAACGTCATCTCCTACAAGCGGCCTGATATTGTCATTGTGGAAAATCCCCTTAGCCCGACATTCATACATTCTCTCCGTGGCAGGGACAAAGACATAATAAAAGCCTCCCACTCCCCTGGTTATTTTCCCCTGATACAATTCCTCCATAAATTATTCCTTCGTGAAGGTAACCGTACGCTCTACGCTGCCGGTCTTTTTCTCCGTCACGGCAGCCGAGGTTTCGGTTGCCGGCGTCACCACCTCATCATATGTGTAATACATAATCAGTTTTCCCGTTCCGGCAGAAGAGGAAATTCCCGAAATACTGATCGCGACCGGGAAATCCGTGACACTGGCGCTGTAAAGCGTCTTCCCACTGTCTGAAAGTAATGCAACCTGAACGGACGAACCGCTCACATACTGAGGTGCTTCCTCTGACGTAGGCGCTTCAATCGATCCTGTATAGCTGTAGGTCGACGGCGTCTCCCCCAGGCTCACCGTTACATCCACCGAAGTGCCTCTGTCAACATAAGAGCCCTCGCCATACTGCTGCTCACATACCAGATCACCTGAAACAGTGCTGCTGTATCCCTCACTGACAGAGCCGAGAACTAGACCGCAGCTGTTGAGTTCTTCCTCGCATTCGCTTATAGACAGGCCAATCAGATTTGGCACACGGACAGTCGATTCATCCGAACCCAGACTGACTTTGATGGTTACCGCAGAACCCTTGGATACGGACTGGCCTCCCTCCGGGTTCTGGCTGATCACATAGCCCTCTTCCACAGCATCACTGTAGCTTTCTGTGATGGAAACAGTGAAGCCCTGCTGCTGCAGAAGCGTCACAGCCTCCTCCTGCAGCATACCGGTCACATTCTCAATTGTCACGCCCTCCTTGCCGGCGCTGACCGTCAATGTCACCGTATCTCCTATATTCAGAATAGTGCCTACAGAAACATCAGCACTCATCACAATTCCGGCACTGACTGTGTCGGATTCCTCGTATTTCTTAACCACATCAAGTCCCAGCGCACGCAGGCTGGCAGTTACCGTATCCACATCCTCTCCCGCTACCGCAATCATCGTCACAGTCTGCGTTTCCTCTTCCTCCTCGATCTGCGTAACAGAGGAACTCCCGGAAGAACTGCTCCCGGAAGGCAGCTGGAAAAAGCCCAGAATCTGGAAAATCATGAAAATAATCAATACCAGAATCACCAGTCCCGCAACTACCATCAGAACAAAGGTTACCTTTTCAGCTTTGCTCTCCTTCTCGAATTCCTCCTGCTCTTCCTGTTCCAAAAGCTCTTCCGGCACTCTGTCGGTTCGAAGCTTCATGGTACCGGTATGTCTCACATTTCCGGTCCGAAACCGGATGCTTTCCTCCTCCTCATATTCCTCCTGTGGTTCCTCCGATACCAGCCTTGTGGCTCCCATCTCATCCGGATCCACCACCTGCACAAAATTTTCATCCGGGTGCACCAGTGCCTGCTTTAAGTCATCGATCAGCTCCCCCATGGACTGATAGCGCCTGTCCACGGCTTTCTGACAGCACTTCAAAACGATCTGCTCTACACTGACCGGTATCTCCTCCACATATTCCCTGGGGCTGGGCATCGGTTCCTGAATATGCTTGATCGCGATTGCCACTGTGGTATCCCCGTCAAAGGGCACTCTGCCTGTCAACATCTCAAAAAGTGTAATCCCCAGAGAATAGACATCACTTTTCTCATCGCTGTAGCCGCCGCGCGCCTGCTCCGGAGAGGTGTAATGCACACTGCCCATGACATTGGAGGTAACCGTGTTGGACGTGGCCGCCTTCGCGATGCCAAAATCCGTCACCTTCACCTTTCCCTCTCTGGAAATAATGATATTCTGAGGCTTGATATCCCTGTGGATAATATGGTTATTGTGCGCTGCCTCAATTCCCATCGCCACCTGAATGGCGATGCTGACAGCTTCTTTATAGGAAAGTCTCGCTTTCTTTTCGATGTATTTTTTGAGGGTGATGCCTTCCACCAGCTCCATCACAATGTAATGAATATCGTCTTCCTCGCCGACATCATATACATTTACAATATTCGGATGCATCAGGCCGGCAGCAGCCTGTGCCTCCACCAGGAATTTGGAGACGAAGCTGGCGTTTTCAGAAAATTCCTGTTTCAGCACCTTGACTGCCACGTTGCGGTTGAGTTTTAAATCCATCGCCTTATAGACGTCACTCATGCCGCCTGTTCCGATTTTTTCCAGAATCTCGTAGCGATCTCCCAGCAGCATTCCCATTCTGATCATTGCTCCACCTCCTTCCCGCTTAAGGGCCGGGCCAGAACCACGGAAACATTGTCAATGCCGCCTTTTTCATTGGCTTCCCGCACCAGTCGTAAGCAGGCCTGCGGCAGAGAGCTCTCCTGGTAAACCACCGAAAGAATCTCTCCTTCCTACATAATATTTTTCAGAACGTCGGAGCATACCAGAATAATATCCGTCGGCAGAATATCCA
>JAJPXG010000153.1 GCA_021205565.1 Lachnospiraceae bacterium
CCGGGAGAATTCCATTACGAAAAGAGGCGGCTTCGCATTTTCCCTGCGGGGAAGTACGCAGCCGCTTTTTATTCTGTCCGGTTATGCTCCTTTATTTTCTGCGGATCACATGATCCTTATCCTTAAAAATGTGATCGGCAGGAATAACACCGCGTACACAGCTGACCGGGTAGACCTGTCCTCTTTTTCCGATGACAGTTCCCGGATTTAAAACGCTGTTGCAGCCTACCTCCACCTCATCCCCGAGCATGGCTCCCACTTTTTTTAGACCCGTGGAGATCTGTTCCTCTGAAGCTTTGATGACCACCAGAGCCTTGTCACTCTTGACATTGGAAGTGATGCTGCCGGCGCCCATATGCGCTTTATAACCCAGGATACTGTCGCCCACATAATTATAATGTGGTACCTGTACCCCGTTAAACAACACAACGTTTTTCAGTTCAGTGGAGTTGCCGACAACCGCGTTCTTCCCCACAATGGCATTACCGCGGATAAAGGCACAGTGGCGGATCTCAGCCTCCTCATCAATGATACAGGGGCCGGTGATGCTTGCAGTAATGGCAACCTTCGCAGATCTGGCCACCCAGACATTATCTCCCTGCTTGAAATATCTGTCTGCAGGAAGCGTTTCACCCAGTTCCAATATAAATGCATGGCTTTTCGGCAGGACTTCCCAGGGATATTCCGCGCCCTCAAACAGCTCTGCCGCGATGGTCTGCGTCAGGTCATATAATTCTGTAATTTTACATTCTTCCATTTCTGTCAGCCTTTCTGATAAACAATCGGCGCCTTTCATTCCAACTGCCTACCAAAGTCACAAAATACGTCTCTCTGAAAACAACATACGTTTAATAAGTCTGCAGATCACCCGTTCTTTTTCCGCACAGAAGAACTTTTTTTCGCACCGTCAGCAGTTTTGTAATAAGGTTCCGCAGCTTTGAATTTCTCACACACCTGCGTCTGATTATTCAGCTGCCTGGCATATACAGTGTAGCGCGTTACAAAGCCGGAAAGCTTGGACATATATTCCTCATAGCTGATCTGTCCCTCGGCCACTCCGGTCAAGCCCTTTTCCCAGCTGGCTGTCAGTGTCGGTTCCAGCATTCGCTTCATGGAACAGTCAACCACATCGTAAATCAGCTCGCCAAGCTGCGTGGGCGATAAAATCTGTGTTTTTTTATTCAGATTCAGGTACTCGTTTTTGACCAGCTTGTTTAAAATTTCCGCGCGGGTGGCGCTGGTGCCAATACCGCTGCCCTTGATCTGTTCCCGCAGGCTCTCATCTTCAATCAACTGCCCGGCGTTCTCCATCGCCAGAATCATGCTGCCGGAATTATAGCGCTTGGGCGGAGAGGTTTCTCCGGTCCTGATCACGATATCTGAAAGCGGCAGGCTCAGTCCCTTTTTCAGCTTCTGTAATTCCTGTAAAAGCGCTGTATCGCAGGCATTTTCCGCCTGTAAGGCGTCTGTCTGGTTCTGATCAGCTTCGTCCTTTTTCCCGCTTGGTCCGACGTTTTCAGGCAATTGATTTTGATTTGTCCTGCTTTCTTCCCGATCCTTGAAAAAGCTGTACTTCATCACCTTCAGATAGCCTTCATCGACCAGCGTCCTGAAGGAGGAGAAAAACTGCTCCGCCCCAATGCATGTAGTCAGAGAAATCTTCTGGTAAACTGCAGCCGGATAAAAAATCGCCAGGAAACGGCGGACGATCACCTCATAGACCTTCTGTGCAGTCGCGTTTACACTGTTTAAGGCGCTTAGCCCCTGCCCTGTAGGGATAATCGCATAGTGGTCCGTGATCTTTTTATCATCCACATAGCGGGTGCGGGATAAATTCTGATATGCTTTGGCACCCAGGATCTGCTCTGCATATTCTCTGGCAATCCCATAAGACCGCAGACCGTTTAAATTGCGGGTAATCTCCTTCGCCACTGCGGTGGAGAGCACTCTGGCATCCGTCCTGGGGTAGGTGACCAGCTTTTTTTCATACAGCTCCTGGACAATTTTCAGCGTATCTGCGGGGCTGATCTTGAAAAAGCGTGAGCAGTCGTTCTGCAGCTCGGCCAGATTATATAAAAGCGGAGGATTTTTATTTTCCTTCTTTTTTTCCACGGAAAGGAGTGTGACCTGACCCTGCGCCTGTTTCAATAATTCATCAGCAAAAGTCCTGGCTGTTTTTTCGTCCTTGAAGCCGTTTTCCTTATATAAGGCTGGAGACTGAAAATATCGGCTGCCTTCCACAGCCCTCCATTCGCCCTCGATGGTGCGTTCACCGACCTGAAACTGATCGATCAGACGATAAAATGACGTCTTCTGAAAAGAACGGATCTCACGTTCTCTGTTTACAACCATACCAAGGACACAGGTCATGACACGGCCGACACTGATCACGCCCTTCTGTGTGCCCAGATATCGCTTCAGCAGATCTCCATATTTTAATGTCAGAACACGGGAAAAGTTAATGCCCATCAGATAATCCTCAATGGCTCTCAGATAGGCTGCCTTTGCCAGATTATCGTAAGCAGAAATATCCTTTGCCTCCCGGATTCCCCTCAGGATTTCCTCCTCCGTCTGCGAATCAATCCAGACTCTCTTCTGCTCCTTACCTGTCACGTTTGCTTCCTGCGCGACCAGTCGGTAGATATATTCGCCTTCCCGCCCGGAGTCGGTGCAGACATAAATGGTGTCCACGTCTTTCCGGTTCAGAATCCCTGATACAATCCGAAACTGACTCTTCACGCCGTCGATTACCTGATATTTGTATGTTTTGGGAATGAACGGCAGCGTATCCAGGGACCAGCGTTTATACTTCGGATCATATGCCTCCGGATAGCTCATAGTCACCAGATGTCCGACACACCAGGTGACCACGTAATGTTCGCTCTCCATATAGCCGCTGCCCTGCTTCATCTGTTCCTTTAAGGCTTTGGCAAATTCTCTCGCCACGCTGGGCTTTTCCGCGATAAAAACTTTTTTTGCCATATTTTACTTCTTGGAGATATAATGAGTGCAAGCAAGAAGGGCATACTTGCATGTCCGGCGAGCGACGAATTGGATCATGAGCGTTTTTTGCTCATGATATAGCCCTGAGCCGTCAGCAGCTCCGCACAGAGTACCGCGCCGCCGGCAGCGCCGCGAATCGTATTGTGAGACAGCCCCACAAATTTATAGTCATAAACTGTATCCTCGCGCAGTCTGCCGACACTGATCCCCATGCCGTTTTCGTAATCCACGTCCAGTCTGATCTGCGGCCGGTCCGGTTCTTCCATATAACGGATAAACTGCTTTGGCGCACTGGGAAGCCCAAGCTCCTGCGGAACACCGCGGAAGCTGTTCAGCTTCTCAATCAGCTGTTCTTTTGTGGGCTTATTTCTGAATTTCACGAAGACGGCGGCAGTGTGACCATTGAGTACCGGTACACGGATGCACTGGCAGGTAATCAGCGGACTGGCTGCCGGCTTGATCACGCCGTCTTCCACTGTGCCCCACAGACGCAGCGGCTCCTGTTCGCTCTTCTCTTCCTCACCGCTGATGAAGGGAATGATGTTGCCCTCCATTTCAGGCCACTCTTTGAAAGTCTTGCCTGCGCCGGAAATAGCCTGATAGGTGGTGGCCACCACCTCATAAGGCTCAAACTCCTTCCAGGCGGTCAGAACAGGAGCGTATGACTGAATAGAGCAATTCGGCTTTACAGCGATAAAACCGCGCTTTGTGCCCAGGCGCTCCTTCTGGAACGGAATCACATGCATGTGCTCCGGATTGATCTCCGGCACACACATGGGAACGTCCGGCGTCCAGCGGTGTGCGGAATTGTTGGAGACAACCGGAACCTCTTCCTTTGCATAGGCATATTCTATTTCCTTAATCTCTTCCTTGCTGAGATTCATGGCGCTGAAGACGAAATCCACTGAAGAAGCGATTTCCGCTCTCTGGCTCGTCACTTCATAGACCGGCAGATCTTTGACCGCCTCGGGAATAGGAGTCGTCATCTTCCAGCGTCCCTCCACAGCCTGCTCATATGTTTTGCCGGCGCTTCTGCCGGACGCTGCCACACAGACCACCTCGAACCAGGGGTGATTCTCAAGCAATGCGATAAACCTTTGCCCTACCATGCCGGTAGCTCCCAGAATTCCCACTTTCAGCTTCTCGTTCATTTCCATAACTGCTCCTCTCGATTTAAATATGCCTTATAAATATCAAGCACCTGCTTCATAGCCCCGCTGCCCGGCGCGCCGATTGTCAGACGCTTTTCCACGCAGGTTTTTAAGCTGATCGCATCGTAAATATCATCCCCGAACTTATCACTGATACTGCGCAGCTCATCAAGGCTTAACGCATCAATCGACGTATTCCGGTCAATGCAGTACAGCACCAGTCTGCCGACGATGCTGTGCGCGTCTCTGAACGGAACGCCCTTTCCTACCAGGTAATCTGCGGCGTCTGTAGCGTTGGTAAAACCATTCATGGCGCTCTTCGCCATCACATCCTTACGGAATTTCATGGTGCTTACCATGCCGGTAAATAAGGTCAAACAGCTTTCCACCGTCTCAATCGCGTCAAAGGTCTGCTCCTTATCCTCCTGCATGTCCTTATTATATGCCAGGGGAATGCCTTTCATGGTGGTAAGCAGACCCATCAGGGCGCCATATACCCGACCGGTCTTGCCTCGAATGAGCTCCGCAATATCCGGGTTCTTTTTCTGCGGCATGATGCTGCTCCCGGTAGAATATGCGTCGTCCATTTCCACGAAACGATATTCGTCGCTGTTCCAGAGTATAATTTCCTCACAGAAGCGGCTTAAATGCATCATAATCGTGGAGAGCGCACTCAGATACTCAATCACATAATCCCGGTCAGAAACCGAATCCATGCTGTTCAACGTCGGCCCGTAGAAATCCAGAAGCTTCGCAGTATATTCACGGTCAAGCGGATATGTTGTGCCAGCCAGCGCACCCGCTCCCAACGGGCAGTAATTCATGTGCTCATAGATATCATGCAGGCGGCTTCTGTCACGCTTAAACATCTCAAAATATGCCCCAAAATGATGTGCCAATGTCACTGGCTGCGCCTTCTGCAAATGGGTAAAACCGGGCATATAGGTGTCCAGATTTTCCTCCATTTTCTCATACAACACCTGCAGCAACTCCTTTAGGAGAATATCCGTCTGCTTTACATGGCTGCGGACATACATTCTCATATCCAGCGCCACCTGGTCATTACGGCTGCGGCCGGTGTGCAGCTTTTTACCTGCATCTCCGATGCGTTCGATCAGATTAGCCTCTACAAAGCTGTGTATATCCTCATACTGCGATGTAATGGCAAGTTCCCCTGCCTCCACATCCTTTTCTATAGATTTCAGCCCTGCAATAATGCTGTCCCGCTCCGCTTCCGTCACAATGCCCTGCTTTGCCAGCATCGTGACATGCGCAATGCTCCCGGCGATATCCTCATGCAGCAGCTTCTGATCAAAATCGATCGAGGCATTAAATGCGTACACAAGCTGATCGGTTTCTTTGGTAAATCTGCCGCCCCATAACTGAGCCATGGTAAGTTTCCTCCTGTCTTAACGTCACGCCCTCTGAAATTATGACGGTCAGGAAGCAGTTAAGCCTCCCGGACGCTCCGCTTATCTTAGCATATATTATTTTTGATTGCAAGTATCCAAACAAAACAACCTACTTCATATTCTCCAGCCCTGTTTTTTGATAATATCTGTGTTCCAT
>JAJPXG010000127.1 GCA_021205565.1 Lachnospiraceae bacterium
GTCATTACATTTTCCTCCTTAGCAATATGATAATTGTTTCAACCCCTCGTTCTCACTCTCAAGCTGACCGAACAGATAGTCCAGCCTCCTGTTCTTCTGCCGCCGCTGCCGCCGAACCGCAGAAGCCTGGTATTTCTTGTCCAGTTGCCAGATTTTGATTTCTCCACCTGCATCTTTCTCCGCCTTACGGAACTGATCATGTTGATAGATATAAGTAAAGGCATCGATAATGGTTGCTGAATTTGGATGATCCATCTGCCTGTGATAGGATTCCCACTGCAGACGTTCATGATCAATCGGTCTGTCTGAAGCGTTCCTGTGAAACAACAGGAAATCCTGCTTCGTCCTTCCGTACACCAACTTCCAGCAGCTGATCTCCGTCCATATGTAAAGAGAATTTCCTCTTTGCTTATAATGCAAATTTTTTTCCCTGATATATTTTTCCAGGGCAGGACTTTCCTGCTTTACCTGGAAATCCATTGTCCCACAGCATTTGCACGGTCTGTAATGATCCAGCTCCATCCCGGCTCTGGATTTTTCCAGTTTATATTTCGGTTGGATACGCTGTGCGTAGCGGCATTCCGGATAGTGGTAAACCATTGTGTTACTCCGGACACTTGCGACTCTCTTATTTTTCATCGCCAGCCTCCGCTTCAGCCTGCTTCTTTTCCTCCTCCGGCACCACTCTGCAGATCACTCCCACCGGCGTGATGAACATTACCTCGGCCTTGAATTTCTTTCCGACCTTCTCATAAATTCTCCCGGCGCTCATCGTACCGGTCATGGTCGTGTAAGTAGAATTCGCCACATAACCGACCGTTCCGACATGCTTTAAGGTCACACGGATTGCTTCCGAATCATAAGGGTTGTCCGGCTCCTTCACGCACTTTAGCTTCTTGCCGATTTTAAATGGCGCCAGTCCATAGTAATGCTTGATACCGGTTACTGTGATATACTTTTCCTTCATTTTCCCTTCTCCTTCCTGCTATTCTGTTAATCTGCATGAATACCAGTCAACTCCCATATTGATTTCTGCCTGAAATGCCGCGCGATTGACCACGGAATAATGTGCGTGTGATCATACACAAGCAGCGCTGTCTCGAACGGCGACAGGTTTGTGTATACTTCAACTACCTCTGGTTCTTCTGGCGGATTTGCTCTACGCAAAGTCGCATTGATCTGTGACAGCTCTGATGCTATCCATGCACTATAAAAATCGTTATCCATTACCCTACCTCCTCTGGCTTTCTGTATTGGCTATTCTAAAGTCCAATATAGTTTAAAACACCATTTTCCTGTCAATATTCAAAAACTCCTGAACGAACAGACCGTGTATTTCTATAACTTCTCGCTGCTGGTATCATAAAAAGACCCAGGATAAGGTCTCCCCTACCCTGGTTCTATTCTCTCATTTCAGTTGTCCCATAAACAGCCCTCGCAAAAGAACTTTTGTTCTCGTAGCGGCTGTAAATAGTTCAGACGTACTCTTCCGCCAGTCTCCTGACCTCCGCCTTTACCTCCTCCACCACTGTATCCGGTCCGACAATCTTCGCGCCGCTGCCGAGAGCCATCACCCAGTGAATAAACTGGTTGCTGATCTCCACTTTTACATTGACGATGAAATGCTCCTCATCCGCCGGAATGACCGCGATGTCCTTGCCGAAGCGGTCAATGATCGCGCCGATCAGTTCATTCTCACAGCAGAGTTTAACGGTCTCTTCACGGCCGCCGTACATGCCGAACATCTTGCGCGCATAAAGGGCCATGTCAAATTCCTTGAAACGCTTTTTGCCCTCGCGGCGCTCTCTGGCACTCTCGATGTGCAGCATTTTGTCCACGCGGAAATGCTTGATCATATCATTTTCGCTGTCATAGGCCACCAGATAATAATTCTCATCATCCCAGCTGAGTGCCCAGGGGCTGACCTGGTACCAGGCGCCATTGTGGCGCAGCTGGGGCTCCTTTTTCACATTCCACTGAAAATACTGGAAGCGGATCTGTTCGTTTGCGGCAATCGCGGCATGAATGGCGTCAACATTGTAATAAATGCTCTCGTTCATAGTCTTGACGCGCTGTGCCACATACACCTGCCGGTGCAGCTGCAAGGCTTCATATTTGCTGGCAAGCCCTTCGATCTTTTTAATCAGCTCATTGGATTTTTTCGCTGTAATAAATTTCGCGGACTGCACGGAGTCCACCAGGAGCTTTAACTCCGCCAGTTCAAACTGCCGGCTTCCGACATGATAGTAGTACGTCCTGTCCTGCTGTTCCCGGATAATCTCCATGCCGTACTGCCGCAGGCTTTCCATGTCGCTGTACAGGCTTTTCCGCTCGGCGGTAATCCCATACGCATTCAGCTTGGAAATGATTTCGGCCATGCTGACGGAATGGGTTTCGTCCGTCTCCTCTAAGAGGATTTTCATAAGATACAGAAGCTTTAATTTCTGATTGGATTCTCTTGCCATCACGGTTTCTCCTCACCACAGATTTTTATTTCTTCCACTTTTCGTATTATCTCCGCCATCACCTCTAAAAAGATGTTTTCATTATAGACAAGATTTTTGTGGAAGGCAACTCCTCCCTACATTGATTTCAACACATTATGAAATGCCAGGTTAAACTCCAGTGTTCCGTCTGTGTGCGGCACAAATTCAAAATTGTCTGCATCTTTGACAGCCTCTGAAAACTTTGCAATGTCCTGTATCATCAAAGGAGTTTATTTTACTGAAGAAATGACATTCGGAGATTCCTGCCGGAATCGAAACCGCGGCCCTCTGTAAAACAGAGAACCGCGATTTCTTTTTATGAGCAAAATATAGAATTTTACCGATTATCATACTGCATGAGCCAGCGCTCATGGTCTATGCCCGCGAAATAACCGGGCAATGACTGTCATGCTTTAAACCTCGAACATCATCTCGCCATAGGTCGGCACCGGCCATACCTTGCTGTCCACAATCTGCTCCAGCTCATCGATCGGTGCACGCAGTGCCGCCATCGCCGGAACAACTACATCCTTATAAGCAAAGGCCTGCTGTTTACCGTCGATGATTGCGAAGGACTCGTCAGTCACCTTCTTTAACTCCTCAAGAGCCGCTTTCGCCTGAGCCAGCTTCTCATTGACCTCCACCAGCTCTTCCGCCTGTACAGAGGGCTCTGCGCCGGCCGCCTTCACGGAAAGCACGGTGTCCGCCAGGGTCTTCGAATAGCCGATTACCGCCGGAATATAATCCTTGGACGCCATGTCGATCATGGTGCGGGCCTCGATATTGATATTCTTGCTGTAGGTCTCGTAGAGAACCTCTTCTCTGGCCTCCAGCTCCACCTTCGTGAAGATACCAAACTTCTCAAACAGCTTCACCGCCTTGTCAGTCGTCAGCGCACCGGTCGCCTCCACCATGGACTTGATGTTTGGCAGGCCGCGTCTGGCAGCCTCCTCTACCCAGGCTTCAGAATAACCGTCGCCATTGAAGATGACTCTGCTGTGCTTGGTCAGGTTCTCCTTGATCAGGTCATGGCAGGCCATGTCGAAGTTGTCGGCCGCCTCCAGCACATCAGCCGCCTCGCAGAATGCCTCGGCCACAATCGCGTTCAGCACCGTATTGGCGTCCGCAATAGAAGCGGAGGAACCAACCATACGGAACTCAAACTTATTGCCGGTAAAGGCAAAGGGAGAGGTCCTGTTTCTGTCAGTTGCATCCTTCATAAACTCCGGCAGTGTGGAAACGCCGGTCTCCAGCTTCTCGCCGTGAATGGAACGAACCGCCTCGCCGGTCTCCACTAACTGCAGCACCACGTCCTCGAGCTGCTCGCCCAGGAAGACGGAAATGATAGCCGGCGGCGCTTCGTTGGCGCCCAGTCTGTGATCGTTGCCCACATCCGCGGCGCTCTGGCGCAGCAGATCCGCGTGGGTATCCACAGCCTTTAACACGCAGGAAAGTACCAGCAGGAACTGAATATTCTCATGGGGCGTCTCGCCCGGATCCATCAGGTTAATGCCATCGTCCGTGCACAGGGACCAGTTGTTGTGCTTGCCGGAACCATTCACACCTGCAAACGGCTTCTCATGCAGCAGGCAGGTCAGGCCGTGACGGCCGGCCACGCGCTTCATGGTCTCCATCACCAGCTGGTTGTGATCCACAGCCATATTGGCGGTCTCATAGATGGTCGCCAGCTCGTGCTGTGCGGGAGCCACCTCATTGTGCTGCGTCTTGGCGGTCACGCCCAGCTTCCAAAGCTCCTCATTTAAGTCCTTCATATATCCGCCGATTCTCTCACGGATATTGCCGAAATAATGATCCTCCAGCTCCTGGCCCTTGGGCGCCGGTGCGCCGAACAGGGTGCGTCCGGTAAAGATCAGATCCTTGCGCTTTAAGTATTTATCCTTATCTACAATAAAGTATTCCTGCTCCGGTCCCACACTGGTGCTGACCTTGGTGGACGTTGTATTGCCAAACAGACGGACAATCCGGATGGCCTGCTCGCTGACCGCCTCCATGGAGCGCAGCAGCGGCGTCTTCTTGTCCAGCGCCTCGCCTTTATAAGAGCAGAAAGCGGTGGGAATGCAGAGGATCACGCCGGCGGCGCTCTCCTTTAAAAACGCCGGGGAAGTGATGTCCCAGGCTGTATAGCCTCTCGCCTCAAAGGTGGCACGCAGGCCGCCGCTGGGGAAGGAGGACGCATCCGGCTCACCCTTAATCAGCTCTTTGCCGGAGAACTCCAGAATCATCCGGCCGCACTCATCCGGCGAAGAGATAAAAGCGTCATGCTTCTCAGCCGTAATATCGGTCAACGGCTGGAACCAGTGCGTATAATGAGTCGCGCCATGCTCGACCGCCCAGTCCTTCATCGCCTTGGCAACGACATTGGCGTCTTCCAGGGACAGCTCTCCGCCCTGCTTCATGACCTTCACAACATCCTTGAAAACGTTTTTCGGCAATCGCTCCCTCATGGTGCCGATGTCAAAGACATTGCTGCCAAACAGTTCTTCTACATTCATGCTCATAATGATTTCCTCCAAATCCTGTGACGGGCCGCTGCCGCAGATTCTGAAATAAAAAAACGTTCAAAGGTATTGCTCCTCTGAACGCCATCGTTCTCCCACGGTTCCCCGATTGCATTCACTTTACTCTATTCCCCTGCAAATTGCAAGTCCTTTTCATAATTTCCATGTTTTGACCAAAATGCACGATTATTTTGATGTTCCGTTGTCTAAAATTACCATTGACTTTCCGAGCTATTTTCTATATTATTGGAGTGTTGAAAAACAGCGGGGTGTGGCTCAGCTTGGTAGAGCGCTTCGTTCGGGACGAAGAGGTCGTGGGTTCGAATCCCGTCACCCCGATTTTCTGATGCGTCGGATTCCCTTTAAAATAAGGGGTTCCGGCGTTTTTCATTTTGCCAGAAAATCAAAAAAGCAATCAAGGCAATCAGAAATCGAATGTATGTTTGCCTCTTTTCAAGCTCATTTTTACACGAAGTCCGTTCATTTCAAAAAAATCCAAAATGTTACAAAAAAAGTAAAAGTATTGAAAAAGAAAGCAAAAGGCGCTTGCCTTACGAAATCTGTCATGCTATGATAGTAAAAAGTTACTTATTGTACTCCGCAGGATGGTTATATACAGGTGCAGTCCTCCAACTGATTTTTA
>JAJPXG010000024.1 GCA_021205565.1 Lachnospiraceae bacterium
CTGTTTATGTGGCTCACTGCATACGCAGTAACAAATGACTCATGTAACCGTTTCCACTTTCCGTCAATTTGTATATAATTTGATTTTTAATTTTACACTTTGTAAACCTTGATTTCTCATTCTGCACATGCTATAATGTCTGAAAAGGTTTCATACATTTTAAAAACACCTGTACAATCGCATGATTGATTTCCTGATCACAGGCAGAAAATGAAAGGGGGACGGCTATGGCTTTAAAGAGAGTCACCATACAGAATATCGCGGACGCCTGCGGACTTTCCCGCAATACAGTGTCCAAAATTTTTAATAACAGAGGAGAGGTGCCGGAAGCCACGAGGCAGCTTGTTTTAAGCAAAGCACAGGAACTGGGCTATTTTCAGCCGGTCGATGATTCTCTTTTTCGTCCTGCGGAGCAGAACAAATGCATCCTGGTACTGTCCCAGCGCAACCCCATGAACCACAGCTTCGGCTCCTTATTTGTCACAGCCTTTACTAATCAGGTCAGTCGCGCCGGGTATACAGTAAAAATGTACGAGGTCACAGCGGAAGAGCTTTCACAGTGTACGCTTCCTCCCCATACTTCCAAAGAAAATATTACCGGCATTCTCGGAATTGAGCTGTTCGATTATGATTTCTGGAATACAATCTGCAATCTGAAGCTGCCCACTATCATCGTGGACGGCTATGCGCAAATCAATCTAAAGCCAATGATCTGTGATCTGATTTCCATGGAAAATGTATCCAGCACACGGATTTTGACTAACCGCCTGATCCAGGCCGGTGCCCGGAAGCTGGCCTTTGTGGGCGATATCAACCACTGCAACAGCTTCTATGAACGTTGGAGCGGTTTTCAGCTTGCGTTAAAAGAAGCAAAGCTGACTCTGAACCCGGATCAGTGTATTCTGGCCAAAAACAGCAGTCCCTACTACGACCCGGACTGGATTGACCAACAGTTAAACAGACTGCCTTCTCTGCCGGATGCTTTCGTCTGCGTCAACGATTACCACGCCATTCATATCATGGCCGGTTTAAAGCGCCGTGGACTGACGATTCCGAAGGACGTTATGGTTACCGGTTTTGACTCTTCTCCGGAATCCACTATTGTGGAACCCGCGCTCACAACCTCCTCCATTCCAGGCACGGACATGGGAAAAATTGCCGCTGATTTGCTGATCGACCGCATTGGCAACCCCGCAAAGCCTTTCTGTGCAACCTATGTCAGTACTGTCCCTCAGTTTCGCGACAGCATTAGATGAGAAATTTCGTCTTCGGAAATTTGCAGAAGTGAAAAGTTTTTGTTGCATTTTAGAAAAAAGCTGTTATAATAAGACATGCGGTTGCGAAAGCGGCGCGGACGGGATCATAGCTCAGCTGGGATGAGCGTTCGCCTCACACGCGAGAGGTCATGGGTTCGAGCCCCATTGGTCCCATATATACAAAGGAACTTCGACTGGATAATGGTCGGAGTTCTTTTTATTTCCAGAAAATCACACTTGAGGTATATCTCAAAATACGTTATAATGTGTGGAGGATAAGGATGAACTCCAAAATATATTCTGACGTTTTAAGTGGAAACTCGGATTATAATATCCGCTATGCTGACTTTCAAAAGCTTATTGCAGATTTAGGTTTTGAGTTTAAGCGTCAAAAGGGTTCCCATACTATGTATTATCATGATAAGTATCAGATTTTTATAAATATTCAGAAAGATGGTTCTAAAGCAAAAGGCTACGAAGTACGCCAGTTGCGTGAAATCATCTTAAAGTATGGTCTATAGGAGTGATTTGCAATGGAAAACTATTCAATCTTTATTCAATATGATCCTGTTGATAAAATCTATGTGGCAAGCATTCCGGAACTGCAGGGATGTATGGCACATGGGCACACACAGGCAGAGGCTCTCAAAGAAATCAATACAGCCAAAGAACTATGGATCGAAACAGCCACGCAATTGGGACAGGAAATTCCCAGACCCAGTTTTCTGTCATCTGCAAAAACAAATTGAAAACAATTCCGCAGATTCCATTGGCATTTTAAAGGAAATAATTGTCTGATTGTAAAGATCGTACTGCCGTAATACAGACTGTTAGCCTAAATTCGTTTATACGTCAGAAATGACCGCTTTAATGGCGGTCATTTCTGCATATTATCATCGTCTTTACGTTGCAAAAGGGTACAATAAGTATCTCTTTAACCGCCAGGAATGGGATAGATAGATTCATCGTCTTCCGAACACAGAATAGTCTCATTTTTTTCACATCTCCATCACCACTCTCCAATATTATGTTCATGCTGGATATCCTGCTGTTAAGCGACAGGATAATAGTCTGTAAAGAATTAAAAAGCATTTGGGAGGGCATGTATGAAACACAGAAAAATCAGACCATTATGCGGTCTGGCTTTGGCATCAGCCATGGTTCTGGCAACGGCCGGATGTGCGCAGACGACAACGGATACGGAGGAGAGCCAGACGCAGAGCGAGGCCGGGGAAAACGCAACTGATGAAACTACAGGGGAAAATACATTTGTATATACGGATGATGAAGAAGAAACTCCCGTTTCCACGACTCTGACAGGCACTGTGGAAAGCATCGACGGCAATGAAGTGACCCTTACGATCGGAATGGGCGGCAGCTTTGGTCAGGAAAATGGACAACCGGACGGCGAGATGACTGGTGAAATGGGTGATGGAGTGCCTTCTGATCTGCCGGATAGTGAGGCCGGAGTCGGAGCCGACGGCGAAGATCAGCCTGGTAATATAACGAAGGATGACGCCGGGGACGGAACCGATAGTGAGGGACAGCCTGGCGATAAACCGGATGGCGGCGCCGGGGAGGCCACCGACCGTGGAGATCAGCCGGGTGATCAACGTGATCGCGGGGCCGGGGACGGAGCCGACGGCAAAGCTCAGCCTTCTGACATACCAGAAGGTGAGGCTGGAAACGGAACCGACAACAGAGATCAGCCTTCTGACATACCGGATGGTGAAGCCGGAGATGGATCCGCTCCTGCCGAGCAGCCGGAGGCAAATATGACCGGTGGATCGCAGGCCATTCTGACGATCGGCGACGAGTCCATTATCGTGGCGGAAACCGAGGAGGGCGACACTCAGACCGGCAGCCTTGACGACATCAAGGAAGGGTCCATGCTCCAGATTACCTTCGATGAGGACGGGACAATTACGGAAATCCTGGTTTCCTCCGGCATGGGCGATATGCAAAGTGGTATGGGCATAGGCGGCGATATGTCTGGCGGAATGGCGATGGGCGGCGGCATGTCCGGCAGCTCCTCCGGCGTCGACAGCTACACCGCGGTCAATGCATACACAACAGATACAGAAGTAGAAAATGAAACGCTCTCCTCTATCGGGACCGATGAAAATGCGGTTTTAGTATCAGACGGCGCAACGGTCAGTTTCCAGGATGTGACAGTAGAGCGTACTTCCTCACACAGCACCGGCGGCGATAATTCCAGCTTCTACGGCGTCGGCGCGGCTATGCTGGTGACCGACGGCACACTGATTGTCAGTGATTCGACCATCACGACCGATGCGGCAGGCGGTGCGGGCGTATTCGCCTATGGAGACGGCACGGCCTATGTGCTTGACACAACAATCCTGACCTCACAGGATACTTCAGGCGGTATCCATGCGGCGGGCAGCGGCACCCTGTACGCCTGGGATCTGACCGTGGAGACAAACGGGGAATCCGCGGCGGCCATCCGCAGCGACCGGGGCGGCGGCACCATGGTGATCGACGGCGGAACCTATACGAGCAATGGCGTAGGCTCTCCTGCCCTCTACTGCACTGCGGACATCGCTGTAAATGATGCAGAGCTTACGGAAACCGGTTCTGAAGCAATCTGTATGGAAGGTCTCAATACGATTCATCTCTTCGACTGCGACATCACCGGAAATATGAGCGATCTCAGTCAAAACGACACCACCTGGACTGTAATTGTCTATCAGAGCATGTCCGGGGACTCGGAAGTCGGTACCAGTACCATGCAGATCATCGGCGGCACCCTGACCTCCGAAAACGGCGGTATTTTCTACACAACGAACACAGAAAGCGAGATTTATATCTCGGGCGTTGAGATCACGGCAGCCGATGACTGTGAATTCTTCCTGATGTGTACCGGCAATGCCAATGAGCGCGGCTGGGGTACCACAGGCGCAAACGGCTCGATCTGCTCCTTCACCGCCGCCGACCAGGAGATGGAAGGTGATATTATCTGGGACAGCATCAGTACACTTGATTTTTATATCATGGACGGCAGCACCCTGACAGGCGCAGTCATCGATGATGAAACGTACGCCGGCAACGGCGGGGACGGCTCGTGCAGCCTCTACCTCAGTGAAGACTCCACCTGGGTGGTGACCGGGGACAGCACCGTCACGAACCTCTATGCGGCAGGCACCATCATTGACAAAGACGGAAACAGCGTATCAATCATCGGAACGGACGGAACCGTCTATGTATACGGAACAGGCTCTTACACAATCACGGTAAATACCTACAGCACGACAGCTGATTTTTCCGGCGCGTCGGAAGCAGATTCCTGGTCCAACCATGAGGCGGCAAAACCAGAGATATAAAACAGCACAGAGCAAGAGAAAGGCAACCACTCCGGCTGCCTTTCTTTTTTGCATCAATATGAACTTTAGTATTTCCTGTCTGAACGATTCCTGAGCATCCCAATAAACCCTGAAGTCTTTACAGAGCCGCCAGCTCCTTCATAATCTTCGGCACATCAATATCCTGCGGGCAATGTCCCGTGCAGGCGCCGCAGCCGATGCAGTCCGCGGGCTTCCCTACGGATTCGACCTTCTCCAGCTTCTGACGGATACCGCCTCTTCCCTGCAGCTTCATCTCATTATAAATGGAAATGAACTGCGGGATCTCAATCTTCATCGGGCAGCCGTCACAGCAATAACGGCAGGCTGTGCAGGGAACCGTCAGATACTTTCTGTAAAGCGCAGCGGCTTTATATACAGTCTTGATCTCTTCCTCGGACAAGGTCACGCCGTCGGAGAATGTATTCACATTGTCCACGATCTGATCCAGTGTACTCATACCGCTTAAGACCACCTGCACCTGCGGCAGGCTCTTGACATAATGCAGCGCCCAGGAGGCAACGCTCCACTCCGGACGGGCTTCCATTAAAAGCGCGTTTTCTTCCGGGCCAAGATCCGCCATGCGACCGCCTCTGACAGTCTCCATCACAACAATGGGAAGCCTCTTCGCCGCGATCTTTTCGTACTCAATCTTTGTCCGGCTGTAGCACCAGTCATAATAATTGCACTGAATCTGTACGAAATCCCAGACATCCATTTCCAGAAATGTGTCCAGCACCTCCGGTGTCCCATGGAAAGAAAAGCCCAGATATTTGATTTTTCCTTCCTTTTTTAATTCATTGAAATAGTCTATACAACCGCTGTCTATGTATTTCTGATAATTATTGACCTGAATGGCGTGCAGCAGATAAAAGTCGATATAATCTGTCTGCAGCCTCTTCAGCTGCTCCTCAAACACAGCCTTATAATCCGGATTCGCCCCAATGTTGAACTTCGTAGCCAGATAGTAGCTGTCTCTGGGGTATTTTTTCATGACATTGCCAAGGAAAACCTCCGACTCGCCGTGATGATAAACATACGCCGAATCGTAATAATTGACGCCATGCGCCATGGCATAGTCAATGATTTCCTCCGCTTTCTCATAATCGATGGGGGTCCCTTCCTGATCGGCATGCACCGGCAGGCGCATATTACCCATTCCCAGACGGGACAGCTGCAAATTCTTAAAGTCCTTCTTCTCCATTAAAACCTTTCCTTTCCATTTTTCCTGATTCAGCAAATACTGCCTGCGCCGGTGCGTGAATTCCATATGTACAGTTTCTGCACCGATGCAGCCTTCGCTTTACAATTATTTCTGGGCCATCAGAGCCTTCGCCTGCTTCATGATATTCGGGCAGTTGGCAATGGCGTAATCCAGGGAATTCACCACATCTGCCGGGAGTCCGGTGTCCCTTTTGATTTCATCCAGCTTATAGCGAACCTGCGGTCCCACCAGAACAATGTCATAATCCTGATAGATGTCCTGATACTCGCCAAGGCCCACGGCTTTGATTGTCAGTTCCTCCCCCTGCTCTTCCCAGTAGGCAGACATCTTTTTCATCAGTAAATTGGTGGACATGCCACCCGCGCATACCAGCAAAATCTTCATTGCCTCTTTTCTCCTTCCCGTAAATCCTGCAATTGTCTGTACAGTTCAATGATCTCCCGGATCAGTTCCTCTGCCAGCATGGCAGTCATAAAATGATCCTGCGCATGAACCTGCAGTACACCCATTTCAGGGGCAGTGCCATTGGCCTCCGCAAACAGAAGCTCCGTCTGCGCCTTGTGTGCTCCCACGCCTGCCTCTTTCGCCTGCGCAAGCATCCTGTCAGCTTCCTCAAAGTTTCCCTCTTTGGCAGCCTCAAGCGCTCCGAATGCATAAGAACGGGCGTCGCCCGCACTGGCAATGATGCGCATCGCAATCATCTCACCATCCAGCTTTTCGTTCTCCGTATCCGCCATATGCCATATCCTCCCGTTTGTTCAAATTCATCAGAACCCATGTAATATTTATACTAAACTTTGGGAGTTTTGTCAATTTATATGTCACAGGAGATTGCGAGAGCAGCTTTTATAAAACAATTCAAAGTAACATATAATCCTTTTCTGCCATAATTGCAGTATAAGCATACTCAGAGGATGGTAAACCAATAAATCAGTCCCAGCACCCAGCTGGAGAGCACACCATATAGAATCACGGGACCGGCAATGGTAAAGATTGTGGCTCCAATTCCGAATACCTGTCCCTGCACCTGATTTTCAATGGCGGGAGCTGCCACGGAATTGGCAAATCCGGTGATGGGCACCAATGCGCCCGCGCCGCCCCATTTCACGATGGAAGGATACAGATTTAAGCCCGTCAGAAGCGCGCTTGTCAAAATCAGAATAATGCTGCAGATTGTACCCGCGGTGTCCATATCCTGCCCCAGGCTGACCGCGATATTGACAATCAACTGCCCGATGACGCAGATAATGCCTCCACAGACAAAGGCATTGCACAGTTGGAGCCAGAAATTGTGAACCGGCGTAATCTGATCAATATAATCCTGATATATCTTTTTTTCTTCTTCTTTCACAGTATAAAACACCTCCTCAGAGCATGAACCGGAAAACAGGATAGGACTTCACATACCTTTGAAGGCCGCGTTGGTCCCCTGCTTTTGAATGTTCCTGCTGATTCCTGGTTATAGTATATCCCTGTGATAAATTTCTTATACATTCCCGAACTGAATACGGAGTATAGGCGCATATCATGCAGTCTGTCTGTAAAATTGCAGAAAGCTGACGGACTTAATCAACAGCCTCCGGTCAGGGCAGAAATGTCCGCACCTGCGCGCCGCCTTCATTGATTTCCACCTCAACGGCTCCCTGCAGATAGGTATACAGGATTTCAGTCCCCACCTCTTTAAGACGACTGACTGTGTCAGGATGTGGATGATTATACGAATTTTCTCCATAGGAGAGCACCGTGTACTGCGGCGATACTGCGGCAAGAAATTCAGCACAGGAGGAATATTTCGAGCCATGATGCGCCGCTTTCAATATCAGGAGCGATTTCTCCGATAATATTTCATACTCCCGGATCAGCCCTTCTTCCGTCTCGGATGAAATATCACCTGTACTCAACAGATACTCTCCCTGATACTCCCACAAAAGCACCAGGGACAGGTCGTTTTCATCTCCGGTATCGGAAGGCGTCGGCGACAGAACAGATACCCTCACTTCTCCAAGCTGATACTCCTCTCCGGCGCTGACATAGCCTACCGGAATCTGATTTTCCAAAGCAAGACTCAGAAGTGAATCAAACCCTCCCTCTGCAAACGCCGCCTCACAATCCGGCAGAAGCACAGCTCCAAGGGTCACACCGCTGTCTGCGTAGTCTGAAAGCCACTGCTCGATTCCATTGATATGATCACTATCCGCGTGGCTTAAAAAAACCGCATCCACATAACTGATCCCGCAGTATTGTAAATACGGCAGCAGAATATCCTCCGCCACTGCATCCTCACTGCTGGAACCGCAGTCGACAATATACACGCTTCCGCCTGTCTGCAGCACCATGCAGTCTCCCTGCCCCACGCTCAGATAGGTGCATAAGAAATCCGGCGGAATGCGCCAGAACAGAATCAATACTGCCGTGCAGACACTGAGTAAGCTGAACACGGTAAGTGACGCCTGAGCAATTATTCTCTGCTTTTCATTTCCTTGCGAAGTTCTTCCCGACCGCTTAATTTGCAAAACAGCTTTCCATTTTCCGCCTGGGAACAGCGAATCGAAACACTGCTCCAATCTCTGCCATAGCTTTCCGTTTCGCGCCTCAATCTGTGCTTCACAGAGCAGACAGAACAGACCGATCAGTCCATAATATGCTAAAATCTGCCAGGCTGCCGGCCTGCCCGCAACCAGACTGTGTCCCGGCAGGGAGGAGGCAATACGGCACAGCCAAAAAAACAGATCAAGCACCCTCTCACAGCACCAGGCCGCTGAAACTGCCGCCATACCGGGCAAAAGGCAGAGAATCCCCATGCCAAGACCGATCAGCACCGGCATCAGGGGAATAATAACCACGTTCAGCAGAATACTGTACGGCGCCCATACATAATAATAGTACAGCTGAATCGGCAGTGTCACGGCGAGAACTCCCAGCCCTGCTCCAAAAATCTGAACCGCTCTCTGAAACCACTTTCTGCGCCCTTCCGCAAGCCTTTTTAAGAGCGGAGCTACCAGAGCCATCCCTGCAACCGCGCCATATGAGTACAGAAATCCGCTGTAAAAAAGATACAGCGGCTGCTCCAGCAACAGCAGCAGCGCGGACACTGCCATGCCGGTCAGCATATCGTAGGTTCGTCCCATAAAAACCGCCAGCATCTGCAGCAGGAACATACAGATTGCCCTTAGCGTAGCGGCCGCCAGCCCGATCAGGCTTCCATAGAGCAGTATCAGCAGTGCGCCACAGAGAGCAGATACCTTCGGAGAGGCTCCCGCCTTGCGCAGCAGTTTAAAGCATCCCATACCGAGCATGCTGATATGCAAACCGGAGATTGTCAGAATATGCAGAATCCCGCTTGCGGAAAACAGGTCCTTAATATTCTGATCCAGTTGTGTCTTCACGCCCAGCAGCATGGCCTGCATCACACCCAGATAGGTTTCCCCGAAATACAGCGAAAGCTTTTCCTGCAGTGCATTCCTCGCCCATCTGATCAGATCCCCGATCGGATGCGCTTCTCCATCCTGCCACAGAAGCTCCGCACCGGTTATATATCCGGGCCGTCCCTGCAGATAATAATACCGGTATAAATCAAACTGTCCCGGATTCAATGCTCTGGAATAGATCTGAAGCGTGCCGCTTATCCAGACCTTTTCCCTGATATGTACCTGCGGCTCCTCAGAAAAATAACAGACAATTTCTCCCCAGTTCTCCGGATATGCTCCGTCCACACTGCCCTGAACCGTAACATTTCCAAGTGTTACCAGATATCTGACGGAAGTGTAGCTGCTGTATTCCGTCACTTTAACGGAAATATCCGACACCGTCCCGCTGATATAAACAAACTGCCCGGAAACGGAGGATTCTCCGTATCCGGGCGTAAAGACACAATAATACAGCCTCAGTGCCAGTAAAAACAACAGGCACATCGCAACAAAAGGCCTTCTCATGCCGTGCCTCCTTTCGTGATCAGACACCAAAAGGAACCCGCACCCCGCCTATTCTACTTCCACATAAGACAGGTCTTTTGTAAATTCGTTGTTCAAAGAAATACTTTCCCTGAACATCACAGATGAATCGCCGTTCACAGAAAACTGCACCCGGCTGATGTTATTCAGCTCACACAGTGTATTGACGATCCCGTAAATAATAATCCTCGCTTCCACATCTGTACTGTAATTTAAAAAGGTCTCATCCAGATTCACATAGCAGACTTTATCCTGTACGATCACACTGATTACCTTGATATCGGAGGATAACAGCGCACTCACCTCCGTATTGCCGCTGGCAGGTCCCTTGATCAGTTCCTCCAGAACAAGCCTCTCCATGGCAATATTGGTGTTGTAGGCCAGTGTCCTGTTGACGGCTTTTAAGGCAGTGCCGTCTTCATTTGCAAAGTAAAGACGGATCGTGGTTTTTTCATAGGAGGATATTTCCTCTCCGGAATTATCAATGAAGCTGTCCGCGGTCATTCTGCCAACCAGTACCCCGTCATTGTCCCGGATATCGCTTCCTTCTACCTGTATTGCTACATAGGTAATATCCTTAAGCTGCGTCAGACTGCGCACAATAGACGCCCTGGTCAGAATCTCAGTGATACTGTCCAGCTGGCTGTAATTCCTTGAAAGATTTAAGACGACGCTGTCCTCGCCCACCGTTACATCCAGCACCTCTATTCCCTGCGCCAGGGGCGCCGTATATTCCATTTTGGAAGGAGTTGTGGATAAAAGGGCCAGCACCTCATCTACCTGCGAGGCTGTGGAGACAGACTGCAGATAATATTCCACCTCGACAATTTTGCTTCCATCCGTACTGATATAAGCCATGACAATCGGCGTTCCCACTTTGTCCGCCTGCCTGCAGCCAGTCAGTGAAATCGTCAGGAGACCTGTGAGAACGACCAGAAATACTTTGCAGCTCAAAGTGATTTTGCTCATGCTCCCTCCTGACTGACGGTATATTTCAGAGGAACCTGCACCGTAAAGGTCGTCCCCTTCCCCATCTCAGACTCCACCTGAATGGTGCCTCTGTGCATGACTACGGCACTCTTGGCAATGGCCAGTCCAAGCCCGGTGCCGCCAATTTCCCGCGAGTGTGATTTATCCACCCTGTAAAACCGCTCAAAAATGTGCTGCAGATCCTCCTCCGGGATTCCAATACCGTTGTCCTCCACCTGCACAGTAAAAAACTGGTGATCTGCATCCAGTCGGACCCTCACGCTGCCGTTTTCCCGGTTATATTTGATTGCATTCTCCACCAGATTGGAAAACACCAGATTCAGCTTGACCTCGTCCACCTCCGCAGTAACCGGACGAGCGCACTCCAAAACCAGTTCGACATTTTTCTGTCGAGCCAACGGCAGAAGGCGTTTTAACCCCAGCTCCAGCATACCGTTGATATCCTGCGGTGCCACATTCAGCTCTGCGGCCTTTTTATCCATCTTGACTAAAGAAAGCAGGTCGGTAATAATCTGATTTTCCCGGTCAATCTCCGACGTCACATCCTTAAAAAATTCCTGATACAGCTCCTTGGGCGCGTCCGGCTGCATGGCAATGGCATCTGCCAGCACCTTCATGCTGGTCAGCGGCGTCTTCAGTTCATGGCTGACATTCGCCACAAATTCCTGCCTGGAATCATCTAAAAGCTTCATCCGATCCAGCAGCTCCTCAAAAGCCGCTGAAATCTGGCTGGTCTCCACATATGTGTTCTCCGGACGAAATTCATCAAAGAACCCGTTTTTGACATTACTGATAGAAACGCTCAGCCGCTTAAAAGGCAGCACCAGGACGCCTGAAAGGACGAATGCCACCATCACAATCGCAATCATGGAAAGCGTCAGAAGAATCGAAGCACGATTTTGCAAAAGATCCAGAATATTCATAATGGCATCATTTGAAATTATGGTGAAAAGGACACCGATGACCTGTTCTTCCATGAATGTTTAACCGTCCTCTGTAATCGTCTCCACAGAGGCAGCTATCGGTGTAATAATCTCGATATATCCATTGACACGATCATAATGGGACATGCTGGTTCCCCGAAAGCCCCTGATGACTTCTTCGGAAACCATATATTTCCCGTTACTGATCCCGTAAGTGTCTTCCACCACCTTAAAAGAAGAGTCAATAATCATCACGCGCCCTTCATAGATGCTGGAAAGCATGTCCAGTTCCGCCTTGACCACATCCGAGTCCTGATTTTCCAGATAATTATAGGTCACCAGATGATTGGTCAGAACCTTCAGCTGGTTCTGCACCATGGAAACACGGCTCTCCACCGCTTTGTTCTCATAGTTCTGCAAAATGCCGAAATAAAGGATAACCGCCGGCACCAGCCCCACTATGAGCATGATCAGAAAGATAACGGCGCGGAGACTGACCAGGGATTTCAAAAAATGGCCGACACGCTCAAAAAATTTCCTCATATACCAATACTCTGTTCTGTAATGCTAAGCCTGTTTGCGCCGATAATAATATCCCGCACCCCATTTGGTATGGATATATTTGGGTTCGCTGGGATTTTTTTCAATTTTCTCCCTGAGTCTGCGGATGTGGACATCCACGGTACGTACATCCCCCGGATAATCTGCGCCCCAGACAAGCTTTAAAAGCTGTTCTCTGCTGTAAATTTTGTTGGGATTGGAAGCTAAGAGTTCTAAAAGCTCATACTCCTTCGCGGTCAGATTCATCTCCTGGCCATCGATATAACAACGGCGGCCATCCTTCTCAAGCCTTAACTCTCCGTCTTCGATCAGATTGTCTGCCGGTCCAGCCTCATCCTTCCTGGAAGCGCGCCGCATAATCGCCTTCATTCTGGCCTTTACCTCCAGAATATTGAACGGTTTGGTAATATAATCATCAGCGCCGTATTCCAACCCAAGAATTTTGTCCATGTCGTCGCCCTTAGCCGTCAGCATCAGCACTGGCACATCCGAAAACTCTCTGATCTGCTGGCAAACCTCGAAACCGTTTTGCTTCGGCAGCATGACATCCAGCAAAATAATGTCATAATCCTTACTTTTCGCCATACTCAGCGCTTCCTCACCATCATAAGCAGCATCCACTTCCATGCCCTCCTGCTCTAAGCTGAAGCGAATTCCCTTTACGATCAGTTTTTCATCGTCCACGACCAGAACCTTTTTTGCCATATTCCGCTCCTATTCTACATAGATGTAATCCCTGATTTTCTCCAATGTACTCTCGCCAATGCCGCTCACCTTCGTGAGCTCATCCACCGTTTCAAAATCACCGTGCTCCTCCCGGTATAAAAGGATTGCCTGTGCCTTGCTCTCCCCGATCCCGTTCAACTGACACAGCTCTGTCGCCGTAGCTGTGTTCAGGTTGATTTTCCCGGCATGTGTATCCTCGGTCTCCGTTGCCGCCGTGCCTGTACCGGCAACGCCCGTTTCCTCCCCGACTGCGGGAATATAAAGCTGCATCTCATCTGTCAAAAGCTCAGCCAGATTCACATAGGACGTATTGGCTTCGTCCGTAAATCCTCCGGCGGCCTCAACCGCGTCGACCTTTCTGGCGCCGTCCGCAAAATAGTAAACACCCGGAGATACGACTTCCCCGCAGACAAAAACACAGACAGTATTTACCGTTTCATCGTCATCAGCAGCGGTGCTTCCCTGCGTATTCTGTAACTGCGAATCCGCGGTGCTATCAAGTTCTGCGTCAGTATCCGTCCCGGTCTCCTGGGTGATGTCTGAGACAGAACCCTCTTGCGATTCCGAGTCCTCCGTTTCCTGTGTACTTTGCAGAATTTCCTGTATATCCGGTGTACTGCCGGCGCCGCACCCGGTAAAAAACAGTACGGCAGCCATCAAAAGAGGTATCACCCTGCCTTTTTTGCTTTTATGCATGAAATCCCTTCCGGGATGGCCTGACAAATATCAATATCTGTATCTCACCGAGAGGAGTTATTCCGCCGCGTACTGCGCCTTAACCTGATCCTCCAGCGCCAGAAGCTGTGCCTCTATGCTCTCCCCCTCCCAGACTGAGCTGAAGGTGTTCTCTAAAAGCATCCAGAAATTTCCGGCTGCCGGATTTTTGGGCAGGCAGGTGCTGCGCTCGTATTCTTTGCTGAACACCTCCTCCAGCTCTGTGGTCTTTTCCACGGTTTTATTAGCGGATACATGTCCGGTGCTGGTATAGAGGTTCTCCACCTCTCTGCCATATTCTCCTGTCAGAAAAGCGGCGAAGGCTGCTGCCGCATCGGCATACTCCGAATATCCGTTTACCACCACCACCTGCGTCACAGACAGAGCCGCGCCCATCCATACATCACTGGGATGCGGAATGACAGAGTAACCGTAATCATATTCCATCGTGCCTTCCGCGGCCGCCTCTTCCAGCTGCAGCGCATGATTGATATCCATAATCGTAAAAAGAACCTTACCCTCGAGGAATTCCTCCAGGATGCTGTCTGCGTCCACCTCATCCGGATCCACATAGAAGAATTCGGTCAGCTCCTGAAAGATCGTCAGACAGTTAATGGCTCCCTCTGTGTTAATATCCACATCCGAGCTGGTGGAACCGTCCACCACAATCTGGCCGCCGATGAAATAATAATTGTAGAAGACGTCGTTCACGTCCCATTTAAACAGGGATTCCACTCCGTCCGGCGCTTCATAGTTATTGGCCAGGTCAAGCAGCTCTCCCACTGTCACGGGAACCAGGTCTTCAATGGATACCGAGCTGTCCTCTGCAGTCGTATCC
Organism: Lachnospiraceae bacterium; assembly: GCA_021205565.1. GTDB lineage: Bacteria > Bacillota > Clostridia > Lachnospirales > Lachnospiraceae > RGIG6307. The sequence goes on from JAJPXG010000024.1 coordinate 14,543, forward strand.
TGAGGAGCACTTTCTTCGGAGACCTCCTCCGCCCCTGCAGCCTCATCCGCTCCACTCTCCGCGTCAACATCTTCCTCTGTATCCGCTGTGTTTTCCATGGAAGCTCCGGATTCGTCCTCAGAATCCGCTGTACTTAAATCCACGTCATCCTCATCCTCCGAGGAAGCGGTTTCACCGCTCGCAATCTGGCGCAGATAGGTTTCATTATACACCAGGGTGCTGGTATTAAAATAAAGCGGATAGCCCAGTACCTTATTTTCGTAAGTCACTGCGGAAATGGATACTGTGGAAAACTCCTCCCAGAGGGTGTCCAGGTCGTCCCCCGTCACCGGCACTGTCAGTCCGGCCAGATAGGCTTTTCCCAGCGAATCATCACTGATGACGTACAGGTCAGGATAGCTTACGCCCTCCACAGACGCCTCATAAATATCATCCAGATATTCCGCGCTGTCCACCAGTGTCGGAACAATGGTAATCCCCGCGTTTCTCTTATTGAAATAACTGGCTGCGTTGTTATAATAGCTGGTCATGGAACTGTCCGTATACCAGAACTGCAGCGTCACACCTGACTCTGTCTGCACCGATGTATCAGACTTCCCTCCGTAAAGATCCAGGTAGGTAAATGCGCCAAATCCCAGCACAACCACCGCCATCAGAAGGGTGAGCATCCCCTTGATTGCCTTACTCATGCCCGCTCCTCATAACTCCATTCGTCCAAAGCTCTGGTCAGGATGACCAGCATGTCGTCAACATCCTGTTTCGTGATGACCAACGGCGGCACAAAGCGAAGAATGTTCGTTCCCGCGTTGATTAACACCAGCCCGTTCTTCAGCGTTTTCTGTAAAATTCCGTTCACGGGACAGTCAAAAACCAGGCCGCGCATCAGCCCCAGGCCGCGCTGTGTTTCAATAAAATCATATCTCTCCACCAATTCAGAGAGCTTCTGTTCCAGATATATGCTGACCCGGTTCACATTTTCCAGAACCTTTTTCTCCTCCATCAGCTCATAGACAGAGCAAATGGCGCGGCAGGCAAGCGGATTGCCGCCGTAGGTGGAGCCATGGTCGCCCGCTGTCAGGGATTTTAAAGCAACTCGCTCCGTCATGGCAAAAGCCCCCACCGGTACGCCGCAGCCCAAAGCCTTGGCCGTTGCCAGAATATCCGGCTTCACCCCATACTGTTCGTATGCGTACATGGTGCCGGTGCGGCCCATGCCGCACTGAATCTCATCCAGGATCAACAGAATGTCCTTTTCGTCGCACAGTCTGCGGACGCCCTGAATAAACTCAGGATTTGCGGGGTAGATTCCTCCCTCACCCTGCACAGTTTCCATGATAATGGCGCAGGTTTTGTCCGTAATCTGCGCTTCCACGCTCTCCAGGTTATTATATTCCGCAAATTTAATGTTGCCGATCAGTGGCTCAAAGGGCTCCCGATAGTGGGCGTTGCCGGTGACAGAAAGAGCACCCATGGTGCGGCCGTGGAAGGAATGCTCCATGGCTATGATCTCATGATCGGTATGGCCATCCCTGGTATAGGCGTATTTGCGGGCCGCTTTCAGAGCGCCCTCAATGCTCTCACCGCCGGAATTGGTAAAAAAGACACGGTCCATGCCGGTATATTTTTTAACCAGGGCAGCAGCTTTGATAGCCGGTTCATTATAAAAATAATTGGAGGTGTGAATCAGCTTATCCACCTGGTCCTTCAGCGCATCATTATATTCCTTCACGCCGTATCCGAGCGCAAAGACAGCAATTCCGGCGCAGAAATCCAGATACTCCTTTCCTTCTGTGTCATACAGATGGACTCCCTCCCCGTGGTCAAACACCACCGGAAAACGATTATAGGTATGCAGCAGATCCTTCTCCGCCTGCTCGATTTCCTGATTCATCATAACATATGCTCCTTTTCCGCGTCCGCCACGATAGCCGTGCCGATACCTTTGTTGGTGAAAATCTCCAGTAATAAACTGTGCGGGATACGGCCGTCCAGAATATGCACCCGATTGACGCCGTCCTCAATGGCGGAGATGCAGTTGCCAAGCTTCGGCAGCATACCGCCGCCGATGATGCCGCTCTCAATCAGTTCTCTGGCCTCAGTCGCGGAGAGTCTGGAGATAAAGGTTGATTTATCGTTAATATCCCGGTACAGGCCCTCGATGTCGGTTAAAAAGACCAGTTTGTCCGCACCTACCGCTCTGGCAATGGCGCAGGCCGCGTCGTCCGCGTTGATATTGTAGGTCTGGTATTCGTCGTCCAGGCCCACAGGCGCCACAATCGGCAGAAAATCCTTATCCAGAAGGTCAAATAAAAGCTTCGGCGTGACGTTCGTGATGTTGCCGACAAAACCGATGTCCTGGCCATCTGCGTATTTTTTCTCTACTTGAATCATGCCGCCGTCCTTGCCGGTAACGCCAACCGCTTTGACGCCCAGCTCCTGTACCATGGTAACGAGGCGTTTATTGACACGGTTTAAAACCATCTCGGCAATCTCCATGGTCTCTGCATCCGTGACACGCAGGCCGTTCACGAAGGCGCTCTCCTTGCCGACCTTCTGGACCCAGCGGCTGATTTCCTTGCCGCCGCCATGGACGATGATGGGCTTGAATCCAACAAGTTTTAATAACGTAACATCCTTAATGACGTTGCGCTGGAGCGTTTCGTCGCTCATGGCGGAGCCGCCGTATTTGATGACGACGATGCGGCGGTTGAACTGTTGTATATAAGGCAGGGCCTCGATTAAGACCTCTGCTTTTTTCATGGCGTCTTCCATGTAATCCATTGGAGTTTCTCCTTTCGTCAGGACCGATAGTCGGCGTTGATTTTGACATAATCATAGGTGAGGTCACAGCCCCAGGCGGTGGCGGTCTCGGTGCCCATCTTCATATCGACGTAGACGGTGACTTCGGGTTCAGAGAGAATTTTGGTGGCTTCCTCTTCGCTGTAGTCGGTGCCTGCGCCGTCCTTGTAGATCAGGATGCTGCCGGCTTTGGAGAAGCAGGAAAGCTCGATTTTCTCCGGGTCAAAGATAACACCGCTGTAACCGAGAGCGCAGACGAAGCGGCCCCAGTTGGCGTCATGTCCATAGATGGCAGCTTTGCTCAACGAGGAGCAGATGACGCTCTTTGCCAATGTTCTGGCATGCTCTTTGGTGTCTGCGTTGACGACCTGGCAGGTAAACAGAGCCGTGGCGCCCTCGCCGTCCCCGGCCATGCGTCTGGCCTGGGTCTCGTTGATATAATGAAGGGCTTCACAGAATTTATCGTAATCCTCGCCCTTATGGTCGATGATCGGGTTGTGCGCCTGACCATTTGCCAGTACCAGAAGGGTATCGTTGGTGGAGGTATCGCCGTCCACGGAAATCATGTTGAAGGTGTCCTGCACATCGTTTTTCAAAGCCTCTGTCAACAGTTCTTTTGTGATCAGTACGTCAGTGGTCACAAAGCCCAGCATGGTGCACATGTTAGGGTGGATCATGCCGCTGCCCTTGCACATGCCGCCCATGGTCACGGTAACGCCGCCGATTTCAAACTCCACGGCGGCCTCCTTGGAGATGGTATCCGTGGTCTTATTAGCGTAGGCAGCGTCATGTGCAGAGGCCTCTGACGATTCTTTTGCAGCGGCCAGCAGGTCAATGCCAGCTTTTACTCTGTCCATTTTCAGCTGCATGCCGATGACACCAGTAGAGCCAAGCAATACGCTGCCTGCGGGGATTTTCAGTGCTGCTGCGGCAGCCTGCGCGGTCTGTTCACAGCGGGCAAAGCCTTCTTTACCGGTAGCGGCGTTGGCAATGCCGGAATTGACGACAACGGCGTGAACTGACTTGCTCTCTTCCACAATTTTTCTGTCCCAGAGAACCGGGGCAGCTTTCACCACGTTGGATGTGAATGTGCCTGCGGCTACGCAGGGGGAGGCGCTGTAGATGAGCGCCATGTCTTTTCGGTTCTGGTATTTGATGTTGGCTTCCACGCCTGCGGCTTCGAAGCCTTTGGGGGCGGTGACGCCGCCGGAGATGATTTTCATGATAAAGTTCCTTTTTCCAATTTTTGTAAAGTTCTGTGAAACAGGTTAATCAGATTTCCGGAACTGTCATTTTATAAAAGGACGATTCACGCTATTCTAGCAAAGTTCGTCTTACCTTTTATAAAATGCCAGCTCCTGCTTGCCTGAAAAGTGGTTTCGCAGGTTTTAGAATATGTAGGCGCCATTATATGAACAGGCATATCTTTGGCGGCTAGTTGATGAACACTGTGTAATTGTCCTTGTTTAGCGCAAGGTCATAGTAATTCAGGTCGTCGCGGTAGATCCACTCAAGCTTGCCCCAGAACATGTTGCCGACAGCATTGCGGCGAAAGGCGATCAGATTGACTTTGTTGATACCCTCAGCAGCGAGTTCTTTGACGCAGACCTCCACCATGCTCTGGCCGATACCCATCTGGCGGTAAGCTTCCGCCACGCAGACGTGATAGAGGCAGCCACGGCGGCCGTCCTGTCCACAGAGGATGCTGCCCACGATTTTGCCGTCAGATACGGCCACCACGGACAACCCTGGATTTCTCTTTAAAAAGCGGGCCACTCCCTCCCGGGAATCGTCGATGGAACGGATGCCGAAACCGGTAATAGTTCCCCAGAGGGCAAACACGTCGTCATAATCCGCCTCCTCCATTGGGCGGATCTGAAATTCTTTCTTCATTTGTAAGTATCCCCCTCTTACGGAAACATGGGAACCAGGGTAAGGCCCTCGTTCTCGGCAAAGTTGAACATCAGATTCATATTCTGCACGGCCTGCCCGGCAGCGCCCTTGACCAGATTGTCCAGCGCCCCGATCATAATCACCCGTCCGGTTCTGTTATCCAGGACAAAATTGATGTCCAGGAAGTTGGAACCCTCCACCCATTTGGTCTCCGGAAGGCTGCCCTTTTTCAGGACGCGGACGAAGTATTCATTTCCGTAATATTTCTCATACGCGGCGCGGATCTGTTCCTCAGTGGGAAGGGAGCCGTCTGCCTGCGGCAATAATTTCGCATAGCAGGTGGCAAGAATACCGCGATTCATAGGCACGAGGTGAGGCGTAAAGCTGATGGTCACCGGATGTCCGGCCGCATAAGTCAGCTGCTCCTCAATCTCCGGCGTATGTCTGTGCGTCGCCACACCATAAGCCTTCATATTCTCATTGACCTCGCAGAAGAGGTTCGGCACCTTGGCACCCCGTCCCGCCCCGGAGGTACCGGACTTCGCATCCACGATCAGGGTATCCGTATCAATCAGCCCTTCCTTAACCAACGGATAACAGGTCAGGATACTGCAGGTGGTATAGCAGCCGGGATTTGCCACCAGGCGGGCATTTCTGATATCCTCTCTGTTGACCTCGCACAGGCCATAGACCGCTTCCCCGATAAACTGCGGGGATTTGTGCTCAATCCCATACCATTTCTCATAAACGGCGACATCCTTGATTCTGAAATCCGCCGACAGGTCTATAATTTTAACCTGATTTAAAATCTCCTCTGTCAGGAGTCCCGCCAGATATCCCTGCGGTGTGGCGGTGAAAATCACATCCACCTGCCTGGCCAACTCCTCCAGATTATCATCCATGCACTGCTTATCTACCAGTTTAAAAAAATTCTGATAGACATCCGCATAAGGCTTTTCTATGTAAGAGCGGCTTCCGTACCACTCAATCACCACATCCTTGTGATTTAATAAAATACGCACAAGCTCGCTGCCCGCGTAGCCTGTGGAACCGATAATTCCGACTTTGACCATTTCTTTCCTTTCCTGTTAGTAACTGTTCTGAAATTTTCCCATAATTACGGTTATATATCGTAGACTTCGAAACCCAAATGCAAGAAACATGCCACAGGCAGCACTTTACCCGTCGCCAGGCCACGACACTCTCAGAACATTCCTATCATACTTGAATTCATTTAAAATTACAAGGGATTTATGACAGAGTTGTTACCGACTTTTATCCTCCACTGATTTTCCGACGATGACCGTCCGGGATTCGCCTTTATCTGATGCGTCGTAAAATGACTGTCTTTAGGCCTTTCCCCTCCCGCTTCTTTGTCCGCTTCCTAGTTTATACACCCATTTTTGCATTTATGCAAGCCTCTTTTTCTTTTATGCAGTTTTTATATAAACTTTCTGCATAAATTTAAAATTTGGGGGTTGATTTTATAAAAGGAATGGTATATATTAGGTGCAGTCTTAAAGAAGTTCCAAAGAAAAAGGAGATTGTTTTATTATGAAAGAAAAAGTGATACTTGCGTATTCCGGCGGTCTGGACACCAACGCCATCATTCCCTGGCTGAAGGAGAATTTTGATTATGAAGTCATCTGCTGCTGCATCGACTGCGGCCAGGCGGAGGAGCTGGACGGTCTGGAGGAGAGAGCCAAATCCTGCGGTGCTTCCAAGCTTTACATCGAGAATGTCATCGACGAGTTCTGCGACGAATACATCGTACCCTGCGTACAGGCCAATGCCATCTATGAGAACAAATATCTGCTCGGCACCTCCATGGCCCGCCCGCTGATCGCGAAAAAGCTGGTGGAGATTGCCCGCAAGGAGGGCGCTACCGCCATCTGCCACGGCGCTACCGGCAAGGGCAACGACCAGATCCGTTTTGAGCTGGGCATCAAGGCTCTGGCTCCGGACATCAAAATTATCGCTGCCTGGAGAAGCGATAAGTGGAATATGAGCTCCCGTCAGGAAGAAATCGACTATTGCAAAGCACACGGCATCGACCTGCCTTTCTCCGCGGACTCTTCCTACAGCCGTGACAGGAACCTCTGGCACATCAGCCATGAGGGACTGGAGTTAGAGGATCCGGCACAGGAGCCCAACTATGACCACCTGCTCGTCTTAAGCCAGACGCCCGAGAAGGCTCCGGATGAAGCCGAGTATGTGACCATGACCTTTGAGGCAGGCGTTCCGAAGTCCTTAAACGGCAAGGAGATGAAGGTTTCCGAGATCATTGAGGAGCTGAATGTTTTAGGCGGCAAGCACGGCATCGGCATCATCGACATCGTGGAAAACCGAGTAGTCGGCATGAAATCCCGCGGCGTGTATGAGACCCCCGGCGGCACCATCCTCATGGAGGCGCATCAGCAGTTGGAGGAGCTGATCCTCGACCGCGACACCTACACCCTGAAAAAGGAAATGGGCAATAAATTTGCCGACCTCGTCTATGAAGGCAAGTGGTTCACCCCGAAACGTGAGGCCATCCAGGCCTTCATCGAGTCCACCCAGAAGTATGTCACCGGCGAAGTGAAGTTCAAGCTCTATAAGGGCAACATCATCAAGGCCGGGACCACCTCTCCCTACTCTCTCTACAGTGAATCCCTGGCAAGCTTCACCACCGGTGAGCTGTATGACCACCATGACGCGGAAGGGTTCATCACCCTCTTCGGTCTGCCGAGCAAGGTACGTGCCATGAAGATGATGGAGATCGAAGGGAAAAACAAATAATGCAGCCCGGATACTTTATTCTGATTTATTTTGCCGTCATCACAGTGGTTGCCTTTGCGATGATGGGCATTGATAAACGGCGCGCAAAGAAGGAGGCCTTCCGGATTCCGGAAGCCTCCCTCTTTCTGTCGGCGCTTTTAGGCGGCAGCATCGGCTCTGTGGCCGGGATGCTGATTTTCCACCACAAGACCAATCACTGGTATTTTCAGGCTTTCATGCCGCTTATCTGCCTGCTGCAGGTGACGGCACTGCTGGTGGGGCTGCTGTTAAAGACTGGGCTTTTATCGTTTTAGAACCACGGCAGCAGCAAAGCAGAAACAAATTCTACAACACCTAGCTGGCTGTGTCGGATACGAAAAGGACGATTCCACTGCCTGTCAGCAATTTTACGCACCCGTATCGTAATCGCTTTTCAAACTTCAAAGGAGAGAAATCATGCTCGCTCTGCAGATCGACGAAGTCAAAACTTTCATGAACCGCCTTCTGGCGGGCTCTGTCTTCGACTCCTTCCTCTTTGTGGAAGGCGCTCTGCAGATGGGCTTTGGCTATGAATTCGACGGCCGTCTGAACCGCGATTTTTACACAGAGGACGAGCTTGCCAGGATTTCTGAGGAGGAAAACTACATTCCCTACAGCCGGGTGCGCCCCGTTCTGTTTTCCCTGATTCGCGGAAAGCGCACGCCGCTCTCTTTCCGCCTGACACTGCAGGCAAACACTTCACAGACACAGACTCTGCTCTCTTCTGTTTCTTCCGCAGCTTCCGTTAAGGGACTTTTACTCAATATCCGCTATGACGGCCAGAAGGTTTTCCTCACCAGCGGTGTCAATTACAGCGCCTTTTCCTTTGACAAAGCGCCGGAACACGCCTGGGAGCAGTGGCTGACGGAGTTTATAAAGTCACTCTCACTGTAATACCTCCAATTACAGATGCCGACTGATACACTGTGGCCAAGCCATAAAAAGTCACCGCGTATCAGTCTTTTTTGCCGCCGCTTTTCACCGTTATCAGAGAAAAGTCACGATATCCTCACGCACTCCTGCTCGATCTTGATTCCCTTTTCCAGCATCAAACCAAACAACTCTCTCTGCTCCGCAAAATACGGATCCTCCGCCATGCTTTTCAGCCTCTCCCTGTCACCCGCGGTCAGCTTTTTCCCAAATTCCAGATGAGAGAGATAGGTCTCCTCGTCCATTTTAAGCGTCTGGAACGGAATACCCGTATTTTCCCGCAGATCCTTCCAAATCTTAAAGCCTCCGCAGTCGATGTCCCCGAAATGTTCAAATGTCACACCTGCATTTTTACAGCTTTCATACAGATTTTTTAAAAATAGGCGCTTCACCTTATTATGATATCCACCCAGGTACAGGATCAGGGTATCCGGCCTGAAAAAACGATGAAATGAAGTAAGATTTTCGATCGTAACAACAGATTGCGGCAGATGCATTTTATCCCAGATCACATTCTGAATATCAGCGCTGGAAATACCGATGCCGCCGGGGAAATCATTTAAGGACAGCCATTTCTGTTCTGCGGAACAATCTTTCTCCCCATATCTTTCATAAACAGAAGCATTCTGCAACCCTATATCCGATAAAACTGGTGAAATACCGTTCGCGCCGCTTTCAATGTTCACGATGCAAAATCTCCCGCATCCCTTCATCATCACCCAGGAAGGATTTTTACAGATTCCGAATTCCTCCAGAAGCTGCTCCGCCTCCAGTTCTTTTAATCCCTCATCCTCTGAAAACCGCGCAATAATCCCCGCCGCAGCCTGAAGCTCTTTTTCCGCGATTTTGGAATCCTTCCAGAAGCGGACAGAAAACTCCCTGAAAAAGACCTCGTCCGAATTGGTCAGGATTGCATAAAGCAGATTTAAACGGCCGCGAAATTCCTCAGGCCTGTCCGGATCCAGATACTGCTTCACGCTCTTTTTCTCCAAAAGCCTGCCTTCCACCCAGACAAGGAAGTTATCGGTCACAGGATGCAGCCCTTTGTATTCGCCGCAGATTCTCAGGATTTCATTTTCCTTCTCCGTTTTCGGCCGGCGGCACAGGTAAAGGTAGATTTCATCCGCTTTATCCGTACAGAGCACGCACTTCTCCAGAATATGGCCGACCTTTTTATTTTTCCAGACTAGCTTCAGGAATCCCTTCTGCTCCATCTCGGTCAGCTGCGCATGAATGGTCTCATAAACCCGGGAGGATTCATCAAAATATTCTGGAAGTGTCTTTTTCGTTACAGAAAGGCTGATCGTCTGGTGCCGCTGGTTTTCCCCGGTATAGAGGAGGCTGTTCTCATATTTGTCCATCAATATATTCAGAATATTCTCGTCGTATCTATACACTGTCAACCCCTTCCTTCTCAGTCCCTGCCAGAAACCCCTCTGCTATATCTGCATTCCACGATATCTGCCGTCCGTGACATCTGCATGCGAACATTCTCCCGATCCTCATATGCATTTCTCTGCGCCGTCTGTCACGTTCTTCCAAACTCCTCCACGTAGCTCTCCTGCCCGTCCTGCAGCACCAGAAGCACCTGCTTCACAGACGGCCCGATATACTGAATCTTATCCGGCGGCGCCGCGATAATCAGCTGCAGATTGGCATGGGTCAGAAACTCCAGCATCGCGCCGATTCGTTCATCGTCCATATTGTTGAACGCCTCGTCGAACATCACCAGACCGATCGCGTCGCCGCCGATGCTGTTGCGGTAAAGCTGCATGAAGGAAGCCGCCACCGTGATGTAGAACGGCGTCTGCGTCTCGCCTCCGCTCTTTTCCCGGCTCACCTTGGAGTAAAGCATGTAGCTGCCATCCTCATTCTGAATTTTGATATCATAATCCATGTAGGTGCGGTAATCCGTATACTCCTCCAGCACTTTCGTACTGTTATCGTCGTCAGCAGTCAGCTTCTCAAACAGCTCCTCAATGACTTCCCTGTGATTTTCCCGGAAAAGGCCGCTGAACAGCGACTCTCCCTGCAGCACATTAAAGTCATCCATAATCATCTGGTAATACTTTTTCAGCTTCCGGTTCGGCTCCTGCAGAAACTCATACTGCTCTTTACTGAAATGAATGTCTTTGAGTGACCGGTTCAGCTCTTTAAACTCGCTCTGCGCCTGCTTGATATTTTCCTGCAGTCTGGAAAGAAACTGCTCTCTGAATTCCTCCTCCGCAGCCTGCCTGGCCTTCATCACCTTTTCCTCATAATCGAGGAGCTGGGAATTTTTCAGCTTGTCATACTCCGCCCAGAATTCCGGATAGCCCTGCAAAGACTCCGCAGCGCCGAAATCATGCGCGATCTTATAGGCACGCATGAGCTGGACCATATCCTTTTCCGCATTATCCCGCAGGGTAGCGTTGGCCTTTCTGGCACGCTCGAAATTTTCCCTGAAACGCGGCAGACTCTCACTCTCTCCCAATCTGGCCAGATACTCCTTCTCGCAGGAAGACGCATCCGTCCCCAGGCGCTCGATCAGCTGCGCCAGAAACGCCTGCTTACCTGACAGATCCGCGTCAAGCTCCACAATCCGGCCCTGCAGCTGGGTCTGTTCCTGCTGGCACTGTCCGATCCGGTTGTCCGTACCGGAAATTTTATCCTGCAGCGCCTGATGCTGCTTTTTCAGCTCGTCCAGATGGATCGTTTTCTGAATCAGCGTCTGATTTTCCTGAAGCTTTCGGATCTGATCTGTACACTGTGAAAGCTGATTCTCGTGATTTCTCTTCTGTTCCAGAGAAGACAGCCGATATTTCACATCGATATCCGCCGTCGAATCCAGCGGCTTTGCCACGAAGTTCAGGTTATTGATCTGCTCCCGGATACTGTCTGTTTCCCGCTTCAGGCTCTGTTCCTGCTCCCTGCACTGCTTAAGCTGGCGCAGATAAGCCTCTTTACCGATATAAGGAGTCTGAAAAACCTCCGGACGAATGGCACTGACCACATGATTCTGATAGCGCATACATTGTCTGGTAATGGCGGTCGGATACTGCTTCAACTCCTGATAACTCTTACAGCAGTGCACCCGTCCCAGGATCATATTGATATAACGTCTGGCCCAGATGCTCTTCGAGGTTACCTTCTGTGCCAGCGACCCTTCCGGCGCCTCATCAAATTCCTCCAGCTTACCGGTATTGATCAGTCCGACGCCGTAAGCCTTTTTATTCTCCCTCGCTTTATCGTAAACGCTCAAAGCAAGGTCAAAATCCTCCGGTTCCACCAGGAGATAAAAGCGCTGGTTGTTCAGATATCCTTCCACCGCGTTCTGCCAGGCCTGATCTGTAACCTCCAGTAATTCGCATAGAATACGCACCTCACCGGAGCGGCCCGCCTTTGCGAACTGCTCCCTGATGCGGCCCGATAGCAGCGTTACTTCCTTCGGATAAGTCAGCTGCTTTTTCTCCAGAAGGCGGATTTTTTCGGACAGCTCCGTCATCTCCTCCTGTTTTGTCCTGAGTAAGAGCCGTTTCTCCGCCAGCTTTTCCTGGATTTTTCCATACATTTCCTTTTTATAGGAAATGACTTTCTCCAGGCAGGCCCAGACCGCCGTCAGCTGTTCACACTTTTCCAGGTCCTTAAGATACACAGCATATTCCTTCACACAGCTGTCCACATCTCTGACCTGAAGCAGACTCTGTGCCGAGGCAAGAGCCTCCTTTGCGGCCGCCTTCAGCCTGTGCACTTCTTCCCTATCCTGTTTTAAGGTTTCTGTCAGTTCATCGCGTCTGCGCTCCAGCTCATGCAGCGCCCGGTAATCCTCATTGGAATCCAGCTCCACACTTAAATTCGTAATCGTGCTCTGGCACTCCTCCTGCTGGCGCAACAGGTCGCGGCGCTTTCTTTTCAGTTCTTCCTCCTGAAGTGAAGCATGGCTTTTTTTCTCTTCCGCGTCCTTTTTCGCTTCTTTTAACAAATCCACGTCCACACGAGCCAGATAATACTCCTGATTGCGGTCAATGCGCTGGTATTTCTCAATGTCCGCTTCCTTTTCATTGATTCTCTCCAGCTCTTTGATGCGGGTTTTCACATCCTGCAGCATCCGCTCCAGATCCTGGTAGCTGCGCACATTTTCCTTAAGCGAGTCGATATTAACTTCCTTCTCGTCCAGCACATAAGAGTAAACGAAATCCTTGATGTCATGAATCGGTTTGAAAGCCAGCGCTTTCGGGATCAGGGAAAAGAATTTATCCTCCAGACGGCCGAAACGGGACAGCATCATCTTCTTTGCTTCCGTCTGCGTCTTGGCAAAACCGTTGGATTTTATTTTTCTATCATTGGTTGCGCGGAAAACGGCGATGGATTTCACTTTATTTCCCTGTAAAAAGAGCTCGTCCTCAATCGTCTGATTTTCCATCAGATACCAGACGGCGTTCGGTTCCTTCTCCTCGGAGGCGGAATCCAGCACAGTGCCCACGATAAACGGCTGTTTCCTGGACTCATCATAAAATTCCAGTGCAATATGGCTGGTAATCTCCCCGGTTCTCTCAAAGGGACGGTCCTCCCGCCCGGTTTTACAGCGCATATAGCTGTTTAAATTTCGTTTGCCCTTATCGTGAGCCGCCACATTGAAATGCGCTTTGGAGCAGGTGATGACAAACTGGATCGCGTCAAGGAGAGTAGATTTACCGGCGCCGTTTTCCCCGGATAAGAGGACAGAATCATCCAGTTCAATTGTTTCATTCGAAAAACGATGCCAGTTAATCAGCCTGATTTTTCGCAGTTTTTTCATCATCGGTTATTTCCTCCTCTGACGCTTGTGTTCTTCTCCGGCTTTGCTTCATTCAGGAAAAGCTCTCTGGCGGCATCCGTTCCGTTTCCTGTCAGTTTCACAGAAAGCTCCTCCTGTTTCCGATCCCGGTACTTTTCCAACAGCTCATATACCCTGCGGATGTCTTCCACCCGGATCGCCATCAAAATCGAATCATAGATGATAATCCGGGAATCCTCCTGATTTAACTCCCGATCCAGAATTTCAATCAGATTGTACCGTTTAAAAAGGCGCAGGGCGTTTCCCATGGTCGTCTTGTCGATCTGTTTCTCCCGGATTTTCAGAGACAGAAATTTCTCCTGAATATCGCCCAGATTCACCACCACGTCCGTCAAAGACAGCTCCCGCTTTTTTTCATCATAAAGAATACGCAGAATCAGTAAAATGATGGAGTCGTTCAGCCTTAAATTCAGATGATTATAATTTTCCCGGTTGACCAGCTGAATGACGCCGTAGTCCTCGTTGATCTCCAGTGAATACCCCAGCACATCCAGATACCGCTCAAACACCGGCTTCATGCGAAGGATGAAATAATAATCCGCCCTGGTTGCCTCATTGCGCTTCACAATAAAGCAGGTGCTCATCAGTTTATTGCAGACGCGGCGGAACTCGTCCTTGTCCTTCTGCAGCATTCACTCAAATAAATCCATTGTTATAATAATCCTTCCTCATGTATCTTATCGCCGTTTTATCACATAATCCCGAAAACGAAAACCGTCCTTTACGATCTCATTTCCCGGCTCCAGCTTATAGCTCATCTTTTTTCTCTGCCCGTACAGGCGGATATAAATGACCCTGATAAAAGTATCCCCATCGTTTAAAGGCAGTTCGGAAGCCAGCATCCGCTCCCTGCCAGCCAGCATCTGTATTTCATACGTATCAATTTTCGACGCGATAAAATCCCTATCACGCTTTTGCAGCATCTGCTCTCGGTTTTCACGCCGTAGCTCCTCATTGGGGCTGTGTACCTCGACTGGCTCGGGTTCAAATGCCTTTTTCCCTTCGATGGGCGCGTAAAGGGAGTCCATATCCAGGTACTCCCAGGAAAAGATACGGATCAGACGGTCCATCTCCTCCAACTCATAAATCGCGTTGTAATCCAGGTTTCTCTCTGTAACCTGCTCACCGAGCACCGACAGGATTTCCTTTAACTGCCCTCTGATATCCTCCCCGGAAGAAAGCAGAAACCTGGCACGATTGATAGCCGCCCGCTGGTACCTGGTGTTTTTCTGATTAATCTCGCTTAGAATATCGTCCATTCTCCGGAAGGCATCGATGACCTCGTGCAGCATGGAAAGGGTTTCCTCCCTGGCTTCCTCCTCCGAGATTTCCTTCAGCCCTGCAATTTCAGCAGAAGCTTTTTTCAGATACCGCTCGCTTCTGGCATTTGCCTCCAGGCGCTCTATAATCTCCGGGCGAAATTTCGATACATTGTCGGAGGTCAGAAGCCGGTGATAGGCCTTATCCACCACGTTGCTGTAATAATCATTCAGCAGAGCGTCCAGAATCTCCGCGACCGTGCTGTGTTTCGTCAGATCGTCTATGTATCGGCGGTTATTAGCATTCAGGCTCTTCAAACCCGTCAGCAGAGCATCCGTGTTCTCCACAATCTGCAAAAGCCCGAGACCGGGGTTTTCGCCACCAGACCGGGCCAGACTGTAAATGGTTTAGATATCTCCCTGATATTCGGTTTTCTTTTCATGGGAGAGATTGAGCAGCGGCTTCATG
>JAJPXG010000025.1:0-3673 GCA_021205565.1 Lachnospiraceae bacterium
CATCCAGGTAATTCTGTTCTATCTTAATCACCCGGATATCCGGCTCATTTTCTTTGGTGGCGGCTGCAATGAAAAACGGTAGCTTTTCTCCTGTATTCTGCCTGACAATTTCCTGATAGACTGCGCCCTGGATGTCATATGACCAATATCTTACGAAGTCCAGATATCCGATATCGCTTACCCATTTTAACTTTGTGACTGACTCCATGACTTTGAGATCGACGATCGCAGAACCAGGTAGATATGAATCCATTTTGAGTTTCCATTTTGCTACGAACTATTATCCATTTAATATGTCTTGTTTATGCTCAGTGATGCACTTCATTATATATCTGTCCCTCTTAATCCTGGCAATGATTTCATCTGCCTTCACATACTCTGATCTCAATGCGCCATCATTCCGGAATATTTGAGGATTCTGCTCTTTAAAGTCTGCCAAACTTCCTTCGAAATAAGCGTCTACATAACTGCCTACCAGCATTGCCGTATTCTTTTTATCTTCCCATCTGCCAGCCAGTTTCTCCATGGCCCGGAATTCACATCCTAATCGTCCGTATGTCCCATTGAACTCCTTGAATTGCGAGACACTTAAATATTCTTTATCGGCCTCCGCAGAATAGTAATTGTCTGCGGATAATACAAATCCATCATTTCCCATTTGATAATCTCCCTACTGTGTGATGTCAATTTCTTCCACATCCTCAGCCGGGTCTTCGAGCGCCTTGACAAACGGATCGGCTGCATCATCCATATCTGGCTGATTGTCGCCATAACTTTCGTTTCCATCTTCATCGTACATCTTCTGGTCGTCCTGGATTGCCTGCTGCATCTGAACTGACAGGATACCCCACTTGCTCAGCAAGAGTTTGATAACCGTTTTCTTCGCCATTGCATCGAAATCTGTGGTCCATTTGCTGCTCTGCTTGTCTTTCTGCAAATCGTATCTATATGCCTGACTGTATTTTCTAGCATGGTTTTCAATTTCATTTCTACTCATGTAGAGTTCCTTTGTAAAGCCCGAACGAAGACGGAACCACGCATAATACCCGATAATCTTTCCGTACTCTCCATCCATTCTTTGCTTGCAGTTGGAAAAATCGTCAATGAACTCGCATTCGCCTGTAATCGGGTTGTATCTGATCAGCTCATCTTCATAGACTTCGGAGCAGTTCATCTTCGCATATTCGCCGCTCCGGATCGCAAGTTGCACAAATCCTCTATACATCAATTGGAACTGGCACATCTTTACTTTGTGCCACTGCCCACTGGCATCCTTCATACTCTTATCGTATGGAACCAAAGCCGCAAACCCAAGATTGTTATCAATCGGCAGGTCGAGCGACGCCGCGACAAACGCTGCTGCCATGATTGAATTCGGATCACACTGTTTCAACGCTGGAGTACCGTTTACCACATTTACGAGCGATGCCATAAATTGCGGAGCTTTCTGTCCAAGAACATCCTGGAATCTTTTTTTCACGTTCTCCTGAGCAAGTATGTTTTTCACCTGCGACACAACAGATAATTTCTTCTGCTGTACTGCTACCTGTACATTTTCTGCCATTTTTGTACCTCCGTTCTCCTTAAAATTGTTGTTGCATTGACGCTTTGCCGACACAGATAATTCTTCACCTCATCCGCATACAGCAACGGCAGATAGGACTCTCTATCTCTGATCCGGTTCCGATCCATTTTTCGATAACAGTATCTCAACAAATCTTCTGCTTCATCATCCGAAATCTCAACGCCCTTACCTCGCCAGTGATTGATAATCTGTATCAATTCTTCAGTCATCTGTTTTCTTCATCCACCTATCCTTTCAGAATCCTCTCCCCGGCAATCCGCATTTCACTGATCACCAAGGCCACATCATCCAGCTTTGTGAGAACTGTTTTCAATTCATCTTTCTCATCCTCGCTGATTTCCCCGTCAGCAGCGATTTCAGTCAGTGTTTCTTTCATCTTCTGGAGGCTCTTTTTATCGAATTCCCGGATAACTCGAAGTGCAATACCTTCGATGCCACATTTTTTTGTCGCCAGCGGCATCTTTTTCCCGATCGGGCATTCATTCTTGCAATACCCGTATTTTAATTCCGGAGCATTGTAGAGATCCGCCATCAACACCACCTTGTCCACCGGAACGACCTTCGTATTCCCAAGTTCATAATCTGCAAGGGTGGATACGGATATTCCAAGCAGTTCTGCCGCTTCCTCCCTGCTGAACAGCCTCTCATTGTATATTGCAGCCTTTTTTCTGGCTCGAAAGTATACATTATCGTTCTCTTTCATGGAGCCGCTTCCCATTTTCTCCACCAGCCTTTCATGCTATGATTTAATTACCGGTCAATGTGCAAGAACTGTCCGGAATGTTCAGCGTATCACTGATTGCCTTCACCGCCGATTCTGAGTAAGATCTCCCGTTTAAAACAGCAGAAGTGTACTCTCTGGACATGCCGATCCTTTTTGCCAATTCCTTTACGGATATATCGTTTTCAATCATCACGATCTTGGCTTTCTTGCACCACGGCGATAACATCTTTCCCACGCAGTCTTTTTCCTCCCCTCTCATTGGTTTTGTGATTTACATTTCGTTACTCATTTGATACAATGAATTGTAAATTACATTCCCGTAGGCTTTTTTGCTTTACTTTGTCGTAGTGTTTTGTATCTCTTTTTTTAACTTACAAATGTATCATGACTGGAATTTTCCAAGTTGTCAATATGTAAATTGGATTTTTCCAAATATTTATGGAGGTGGTATTTTGTCTGATCTTCTCAAACGGATATATCAACTGATGGAAGAAAAGGAACTGAAGCCAACGCAGCTGGCAAAAGAACTGGGCTTATCAGTATCTACCTTTACCGACTGGGGCAAAGGCAAAGGCAGTCCTTCCCTCAATGCGGTCATTCAGTTTTCAGAATACTTTGGCGTTTCAATCGATTATCTTGTCTATGGGGAATCAAAGAAGGTTGTACAGATGGAAATTTCCAACCGGGAGGATGCAGCCCTATTAGAGTCGTTTCATAAACTGACTCCCGAACTGCGTATGAAGGTCATCGGCTACATCGAGGGGATGATTGCAGTGATGCCTGAACCCGAGCTGGATCAGGATAAATTATCCGGTGGACTGACTATAAGAGAAAGATATGACTTATATCGGAAACGAACAGCTTTCGGTCGGCGGCAACAAGATCGACCTTACCGTAAACGACTTCTGGCGGCGGTCTTATTCGGATATCAATAGTTCTAAGTGCAGGAATGACTTTGCTGAATTTCTGGTATCTTCATCCCTGGATATGGTTGCGGATGATCACAGACATTCCTTTTCCGGCAGATATGATTTCATATCTCCGTCCGGTTACAAAATAGATGTGAGAGCTGCTGCTTACACTCAATCCGAAGACGGTGAGCAACCGGATCGCATATCATTCCGAATCTCTGCTCCGATTGGAAATGATAAGCGCCAGTCTGATGTTTATGTGTTCTGCGTATACAAAGGCCTGATTGCAGTTGATTCGCCTCTGAATACGGACTTATGGGATTTCTATGTGTTGCCCACTTCATTACTAAACGAAAAATTACCATTCCGCAAAACAATCACGTTTCCATCGCTGCTCAAATTAGGGCCGCTCTGGTGTGATTATTACGGAATAGAAGATGCGATACAGAAGGC
>JAJPXG010000025.1:3683-5586 GCA_021205565.1 Lachnospiraceae bacterium
ACCGCATTAGAAATCAGGCGTTTTTCTTTGGAGGTAGTTACGATGGCAATCATAAAAACAGACAAGGCAAGGGTGGCGATTTACGTCCGTGTCTCTACCTTGTATCAGGCGGACAAAGACTCCTTGCCAATGCAGCGAAATGATCTGCTGGCATATGCAAAACTTATTCTCAATACGGAGGATTGTGTCATCTTCGAAGATGCAGGATACAGCGGAAAGAATACAGACCGCCCAAAGTATCAGGAAATGATGTCCATGATACGGGCCGGGGAATTCACCCATCTTCTTGTCTGGAAGATAGACCGAATCTCCCGGAATCTTCTCGATTTTGCTGCCATGTATCAGGAGCTGAAGCGGCTTGGCGTCATTTTCGTATCAAAGAACGAGCAATTTGATACATCTACGGCAATGGGCGAAGCCATGTTGAAAATCATCCGGGGCTGTGCCGAACTGGAGCGGTATATGACTGCTGAGCGAGTGACTGCCACCATGCTTTGCAGGGCCAACGACGGGCTGTGGAATGGCGGCAGGGTTCCAGTTGGTAATCGGTGGCATCCGGATGAGCAAAAATTTACGATCGACGAAGATGAAGCGGCTGTAGTAATACTGATGCATGACATGTATGAAAAAATGCGTTCCACTGTCCGGGAAGCACGAGAGCTGAACAATATGGGGTATCGTTCCGGATACGGGAATGAATGGAGCGCAAACACCGTATACATCATTCTGGAAAGTCCATTTTACTGCGGTGATTATCGATATAATGTTCTGAAAGAAGGAGACAGGCAGCAGGTTAAGGATAAATCCGAATGGATCATAATCAAAGACCATCATCCGGCAATCGTCAGCAGAGAACAGAAGCAACGTATTGTTTCTGCATTGAAGGCAAATTCCCGGATCAACCGAATGAAAAGCGATTACAAGCGTGGAAAGTACGTTAACATTTTTTCCGGTTTTATATACTGCGGCTATTGCAACGAACTCATGCACTCGACCTCTGTTTCTCCCCGTGCGGATGGATGGAGATATTCCAATTATTCCTGCCCTACTGCAAAAAAATCCAACTGCCGCAGCAAATCGACTTCTGATCCAATCGTAGGCGAATTTGTAATAAACTACATTCTGAACATGGTGAATGCTCAACGAGACTTTGCGGAAATTTCTTCCCCAAAGGCATTGCAGGATCGGCTTTTGGCCGGCACTACCTTCAAGTATATAGACTCTATCCAGGAAGACGGTCTGCTAGACTTATACCATGTTCTGGCTTCCGGGAAAGTCAAGGGAGCGATTTATGGCGATGGTGTAAAAACTGAATCATCCCAAGACAGATTGACCGGGATTGCAGCAGCAAGAGCTGAAATACAAAGTATTGAGCGCGCTCTGGAACGGCTACGCAATTTGTATCTCTATTCCGATGACTCTATATCAGAAAAGGAATTTATTACCGAGCGCGAAAAACTGGCAGCACGGTTGGAAGAGCTGAATGACGAAATCAACATCATGCAGACAAACGAATGGCAGGACGCTTTATCGGATGAGAATTTTATCGCTATGGCAAGCCAGTTTATCATGGCGCAGAAGTTGGATGATCGCGCATACATCAGATACAAGCGGCTCGCTAAAACCACGGATGCGCAGGTTCTCCGGACATTTTTTATGAGTATCATCGACAGTATTTTTATGTGTGATGCAAAAGTGCAACGAATTACCTTTAAGAACGGCCTGTCGCACACATTTATCTTCAAAAACTGACCAGCAAAAAAGCCCAGGAGGTTTATCATGCTCCTGGGCTTTCCTTCGCAAAAGTAACTTACAAAACGTTAAAAATGATCACAATTCATACTTTTCCGGATGCAACGCTCAATCGCAAACTCCTCGTCTGTGATCATGGACCCTTCCATCT
>JAJPXG010000167.1 GCA_021205565.1 Lachnospiraceae bacterium
ATTTGATAACCGGCCTGTGTTCTGTGCGCTCATGTATGTGACGCGGAATGACTGATTGGGTTGACGGTGTTGCCGGAGATATTTGCGGATCCTTATATCGGTATCTGTCTGTCTGTGGCGGTTTATGCGGTGGGCGGCGGCCTGATTGAGGTGCTGGTCAGTCCCATTGTGGAGGCTTGCCCCGGGGAGGAAAAGGAGAAGGCCATGAGCATGCTGCATTCCTTTTACTGCTGGGGTCATGTGGGCGTGGTGATACTTTCAACTCTGTTTTTTACAATATTTGGAATTTCCAACTGGAAAATTCTGGCACTGATCTGGGCTGTGGTTCCGCTTTTTAACTGCTTTCTATTTGCGCAGGTACCGATCGCATCTTTATTGAAGGAAGGGGAAAAGGGACTCACCATCGGCGAGCTTATCAGGATGAAGCGCTTCTGGATTTTCATGCTGCTGATGGCCTGCGCCGGGTCCTGTGAGCAGGCAGTGAGCCAGTGGGCCAGCGCTTATGCGGAGAGCGGCTTACAGGTTTCCAAGACGGTGGGCGATCTGGCGGGGCCGCTGCTTTTTGCGGCTTTCATGGGCTCCTCCAGACTGCTGTATGGAAAACTCGGGGAGAAAATTCCGTTGGAAAAATTCATGTGGATCAGCGGGCTTCTCTGTCTGTGCAGCTATCTGCTGATTGGGCTGTCCACGGCTCCAGTACTGGGGTTTGTGGGCTGCGCGCTCTGCGGCCTGTCAGTCGGAATTCTCTGGCCGGGGACATTCAGCCTGGGAGCGAAGGGAATTGCCAGGGGCGGCACCGCGATGTTTGCGCTCTTTGCCCTGGCTGGGGATCTGGGGTGCTCCGGCGGGCCGACCTATGTGGGATTTATGGCGGAGCGGTTTGGCGGGCAGCTGAATCTGGGGATACTGGCGGGAATGATTTTCCCGATACTGCTTTTGATTGGATTGTTGCTGTATCACAGGAGTCAGTTCGGGCAGAGATTCAGACGGTAGTGTACAGATGTTGATATTGAATTGCCGGGGATATGTCAGAAAATGATAAAATAAATAATCCGGATAAAGGGCATAATTGCGTATTTCTTTAAACAGAAGAGGCCGGGAGCGTTAATACGCTCCCGGTTCGCTGATTCTTGAGACTGCAACATAAATTCTGCTGATCGCGTACCAGGTGGGAAAGTCGGTGACGCCGGTCTGCGGCAGTTCGAAGATTTTCTGAAAGGCCCGCACACTCTGAGCGGTAAGGGTACCGTAGATTCCGTCTGCGCTGATCTGCGGGATGGCCGGATAATTCTGTGAAATCCGGTTTAACTGCTGCTGGAGCTGACGCACCTTATCTCCGCTGGAGCCGATAGTCAGGTCATACCCCGGATAAGAGGCCGGGACACCGGAAATCTGCTCCGCGGTTGCGATATACATATCGGAGCCGTAATAGTAGCGGATGATTTCAATGGCACTGTATCCCTCGTCGCCCAGATATTTGCTGCCCCACTGGCTTAATCCGTTGCAGGTCACCCGCTGACCGTCGCAGTAGGAGGTAAAAATCGGCTGCGTGACGCCGGGCCGTGCCAGATAATTGTTGAAGACCTGGTCGACCAGGTAGGAGATATTATCGTAAATATTGCGGCCGTAGACAAATTTCTGGTCGTAGGCAGTGGAGGAGGTGATGGTGAAATCATAGCCTCTGCTGCGGTAGTATTCCGTGTAAACGCGGTTTAACGTAAAGGACTGAATTGCCAGAATATTGGCCAGAATGGTCGAATCCTCCCAGGTGGCGTAGATTTCGCTGGAAGCTACATTTTTGATGTAATCTGTGTAGCGAACCCAGTAATCCGGCGCGGAAGAGTTGGTCGGCGCGCCGTCATGTACCACGATATATTCCGGAATGACGACGCGGGAGAGGACGATCTCTCCGCGCTCGGGCACGGGTTTGACCTCCGCCTCAGGGGTCTTGGCCTCATAGTCGCCGTAAAGGACATGATCGGGAATGACGATGACGGAACCGGCGGAGGGGAGGGGTTCGGCCGGGATGACGACGATGGAGTCGGCGGATGAAACCGTTGGCTCCGGAATGTCAAAGTACGGCCTCACCTGACCAGGCATGTTGTCGGAACCGGTTGCCTGATCCGGCTGATTTTGAGCCGCAGTAAGAGGCTGCAGCTGCACCGCCTGTAGAGACAACTCGCCCGGCAGCACCTCCGTCCCTTCCACGACTGAGGTCTCATACCCATCCGCCTCCACTGTGACAATATATTCCGAATATGGTCTGGGCTCATCCGGCGATTCCGAGTAAGCGCGCGGCGGCGCAGGCAGCTCCATTTCCGGCGTCTGTCCGGACGAATCCGTGACAAACGAAAGCGGATCCATACCTTCCTCTATCCCCTGCACTCTTACCCTCGCTCCCGCGATGGGGATATATCCGTTTCCCATCCGAACGCTGACCTTCAGCCGCCCGGTCTGATTTTCCTGTGGCATAAAAAATGCTCCCATGATGCTGGCTTGATTTATGATATGCGAAAGGGGAGCGGGGTGGAACCGGAAGGCGGAATTTAACAGATGTATAAGATGATGGACTGCAAAGTTACAATATCTGATTTTATAATCATTAAATTTTTATAAAAGACGATGTATCGTCTATCTTCGACAATTTGTGTGTTACAATAGTTTTGCACTGAAGATAATCTGTGAAAATACGAAGGGTTCACATTTGCAGAAATCGGAGGTGACGATATGTCTGATGAACATGATCTGACCAATGCTGTGTCTGCACAGGCCGACGCAGTATTGTATCCTACAGATGACAAAACTTCGAAGAAGCCAACCGCCGGAAGTATACATACACCAGCGCACAGAACGATTATCCCAAAGCACAGCCAGTCGGCCAGAAAACAGGTCAAGGACAGTGTATTCTGCCATTTATTTCAGGATAAGCGCTATCTCCTGCAGCTGTATCAGGCGCTTCATCCGGAGGATATTGAGATTACGGAAGATTCCCTGACCAATATCACTCTCGACAACGTGCTGATGAACGGCCAGTATAACGACCTTGGTTTCCTGGCGGGTGACAGGTTCATGATCCTGGCGGAATCACAGTCTGTATGGTCGGTGAATATTCTTATCAGAGCACTGTTGTATCTGATGGAAACGTACCAGATATTTTTGAGTGAAAACGGGGCAGACTTATATGGGAGCCGCAGGGTCCACTTGCCGAAGCCGGAGATTTATGTTATCTTTATTGGCAGCAGAGTGAGCCGCCCCGCAGAGATTTCTCTGACACAGGAGTTTTTTGCTGGCGAGGCCTGTGCGATTGAAGCGAAGGCGAAGGTCATCTATGAGGGTTTGACACTGGACGAGAACGGGAAAGAGGACATTATCGGGCAGTACATCGCCTTTTCGAAGATTTACGATGAGCAGCGCCGTCTGCATGGCCGCACCCAAAAGACGATCCGTGAGACGCTTCGCATCTGTAGTGAGCGGGACATTCTCAGAGAGTATCTGAGGATATGTGAGAAGGAGGTGACATCCATCATGTCGTTTTTATTTGACAAGGAAACCATTTACAGGAATCATGATAATGCTATGAGAAAAGAGTATAGGGAAAAGTATACAAAACAGGCGCAGCAGGAAGCTGCCAGGAAGATGCTTCTGAAGAGAAAATTGTCCGTAGAAGAGATTGCAGAATATCAGAACCTGACGGTGGAGGAAGTCCGCGAACTGGAGGCAGAATTGCTGCAGAATGTGTGAGTAACGCAGGCCGAATGAGCATTTGTATGAAATGAATCTTTATTTCATCCGCAATCCAATAAAAAATGATAAAGAAACAGAAGACCCCTCGCAGGGAATGATCATCCCTGCGGGGGATTTTTGCCGCTCAGCCTGCGGATACCCTCATCCAGCATCCGGAGTGTATCCTCCTGTGAATACACCATCCGGCTGCCCGGAAGCGACTGGAAAAAGTCTTTGAACGCCTGACAGATCGACTTCTCTGAAATATGGATATTGCAGTAAAAGGCGCCGCTGGGAAAGGCTGAGGTTGTATCGAAGTGGGTATTCCCGTGCGAGTCAATGCTCATTGACAGAAAATCCGGCATTTTCAGGTAAGAGGGACGCGCGATCAGGCCGGTTACAGTTCCTTCTGCGATATCTTTGCGCAGGCTGGACAGCAGGTATATCCGATCTGCTATTTCAGCGGGAGGAATGTATTCCGGCGGCATTTCCGTCACAATGCCTGTCTCAATAAAATACTGGAGTCCTTTTTCTGAAAAAACGGTACAGAAATTTTTCTTTACCTTATGCAGCATGGCAAAGTGCTGAACAGCAGCATCAAACATGCCGGGAATGGGGCAGTTCTGTACCTGGAAATACCTGCCGATAATCTCCGGCGTGTAGTAACGGCCGAAGCAGGGCTGCGTCATCATATAAAGATATCCGTCCGGATCAATGGTGGTATTCGCCATATCGAAAAGCTCTGCTATATTCTGATTATAAGAGACCAGCGGGTTACAGTGTTCAATCAGTGTACGGAAATGCTCCGTGTAAACAGCAATCAGAGCTTCATTTTGCTGAATATAAGCCACAGACTGATCCTGTTTTAAAAGAATCAGGTAATGGGGCGTGATGATATAATAATTCAGCGGGTTGATAAAAGAACTGCCGGCGCTTTCATGGAAATGAAAGGAACGATACAGGCCGCGTGAAATCAGGGACAGCGGAATGAGCTGCTTAAGCAGTTGGACATTCTGAGCACAGTTATCCCCTCTGACAGCGGAAATACTCAAAAGCTGTTCTACGCGAAAATGACTCCCATTCAGCCACTGGCTGATAAAAATCTGCGACAGATCCATATCAGGCGGCAAGAAGAGTAAAAAGGTTGGATGGTCATTCTGCCTGATTTCAGAATACAGGATGGTGTTTACCATATTCAGCACGGCAAGCTCTCCCTGGACAGGCAGATTTTCATATATCGGTGGTGTGATTGCGGTCTCCACGGGTGAAGCCACCGCCTGAAACTGTACCGTGGACAGGTAATTTAAAAGAGAAGAGACTGCGGTCTGGTTCTGCCAGACATCCTCTCCCTGCTGCGAAATATTGTAAAGCCGGAAATATTCCTGCCGTTCCTCTAAAGACAACTGAAAATAATCCGCCAGCGCGTGCGCGACAGGATAGGGCAGCAGGCGCTCCCCGCTTAACGCTTTGTGAATGGAGGTGCGCTCCGCACCGATGCTTTTTGCAACGGATGCGACAGTTTCGCCGCTTTCGGCAAACAGATTTTTCAGATAATTGCTGAATTTGGATGTAGTTGCAGTCGTGCTGCGCTTGTAGCTCATGTATTATCTCTCCTGTAGTATTTCAAAAAAAACGTATATTATGATTCGGGCGACAAAAGGTAGTCACCTTTGATCATACAATACTGTACTATGAA
>JAJPXG010000056.1 GCA_021205565.1 Lachnospiraceae bacterium
GTATGTCGGAAGCCGCAAATTCCTTCATTTCCTTATTATCCCCGTCCTCCACAAGCACTCTGACGGTCTGTCTTAAGACATTCACGCCGCTCACCTCGCCCTTGAGCGCGCCCGGGCAGATCACCACATCACCCACAGTCGGCAGCGTGCGGTTGAGCTCCTCGTAGGTCTCCTGCTCATTTTTCAGACAGCACATCAAATGGCCGCACATGCCTGAAATCTTGGTCGGATTGAGACTTAAGTTCTGTTCCTTCGCCATCTTGATGGACACCGGAATGAAATCCGACAGGTAGGAATGGCAGCACAGCGGCCTGCCGCACATGCCAATGCCACCCCGGATCTTGGTTTCATCCCTGACGCCGATCTGGCGCAGCTCAATTCTGGTGCGGAAAATAGACGCCAGATCCTTCACAAGGTCGCGGAAATCAACCCGCCCGTCCGCCGTAAAATAAAACAGCACCTTATTATTGTCAAATGTATATTCCGCGTCGATGAGCTTCATATCCAGCTCATGCTCTTTGATTTTCTCCAGACAGATCTTAAAAGCCTCTTTTTCCTTGCACTTATTATTTGCTTCCTGCTCCACGTCCCGCTCGGTCGCCACACGCAGCACCGGCTTTAAAGTCGATACAATCTGATCCTCTTCCACGTCTTTGGGAGCTCCCACCACGGTGCCGTACTCGATGCCCCTGGCAGTCTCCACAATCACATGATCTCCCCTCTTTACCTCAAAATTCAGCGGGTCAAAATAATAAATCTTCCCCGCGGTCCGGAATCTGACTCCGATTATCCTTACCATCTATCAACCTCCCTGCCGCGCTTTTTTGCGCGGTCTTTTTCATGCGGCAGTCTGCTCATCCGCTTTACGATCGACCAGACCTCATGTTCCGGCCAGGCCAGTACAGCTGCTGTTTATGCCCGGCTCATCTGCCTATCCTGGCCTGCCCGACCACTTTCACGACTGACTCATCTGCTCCGCCCGTCCGCCTAAACGGTCTTCTCCGTAGACTATTCAACCCTCATTTAAGCCTGCCCTGTCGGATTTGCCCCAATCAGCTCGTCCCGGCACGTCAGCAGCAGCCATTCCATGGACAGCTCCGCGTTCACGTTTCCGGAAAGCCTGTCAGCCGTCTGCGTAATCGCTTCCAGAATCCGATTCAGCCCTTCAAATGAGCATTCCGCCGCTGTCTTTTTAATATACTGTACTTCCCCGTTAAAAATCAAGTGTTTCGCACTGTTTGTTGCCTTATAAAGCAAAACATCCCGATACCACAGCTGCAAAAGCTCTAAAAACACGGCCGGATCCGCGCCCTTCTCCACCTTTTTTCTGGCGACAGCCGCCAGATCGTTAACGCTTTTTAGTTTCATCGACCTTAAAAGAGAAACCGTCTCCTCCCGGTCTTCCTCAAACTCCGGGCTTGACGAAAGTAAAAGCGCCCGTCCGACATTTCCCCGCGCGAATGCCGCGCAAAGGCCCGCCTGATAATCCGGCAGCTTTGCCTGCCGCATCAGATAATGCCTCAGCGTATCCTCCTGCACAGGCCTGACGGCAAGCGTCACGCAACGGCTTTTAATCGTCTCCAGCATGCTGTCTGTATTGGCCGTCAGCAGCAGAATCACCGCGTAGTCCGGCGGCTCCTCCAGCGTCTTCAGCGCCGCGTTCTGCGCCTGGACGTTCATCTTCTCCGCCTCATCCACAATGTAAATCTTCCACTTTGAACGGTACGGCTTGATGCCCACATCCTGGTTGAGCTGCCTGCGAATCTCATCCACGCTGATGACATTCGGCTTCTCATGCCGCACGTAAATCACGTCGGGATGATTCCCCGTCATCATCTGCATACAGCTTAAGCACTTCCCGCAAGGCTTCTCTCCCGGTTCGCCCTCGCACTGTAAGGCACTGGCAAAGGCCTCCGCCAGCATCTTTTTGCCGCTCCCCTTTTCTCCGCTTAAAAGATACGCATGGGAAGGATTCTCATGGCGCACTGCCGCCTGCATGTGATTTTTGATATGCTCCTGTCCGATGATGTTGTCAAAATATTCCATGATGCTCCCTGCTGCTTGTTGCTTTTCCGACTCCATTGAATATCTGCAAAACCGGCTTTCTGAAGCCCTCAGCGCCAATAATCTCATGTATCATTGAACCGGTACTTACCGGCTCTTCCTGCATTGCCTGTTACACTTTCAGAATATCCATGATGATCCGACGGACCCTGGCGACTGACATTTCTCAGAAATGTCATGTCTCATCACAGCTGCAGCGCATCATAAATATAATCACGGATTTCCCGCACACACCCGGACAGCTCCCGGTTCTCAAACCGCCTTAAAATCCCGGCCTTCGCGATATTCTCCTCCGAAAAATCCTCACTGTCCGCTAAAAAGCGGCGGCACATCTCCTCATACCTGGGCTGCTCCTGCGCCCGCTCCCTGTCCAGTGCCCGCTGAAGTCTCACCCCATCCTCCAGGGTAATCAGCACCGGCAGCACATTTTCACTCCCAAAACACCGCACGAAGCTGTTATACGCTTCCAGCGTAGCGATCAGCAGACAGCTGCCTCTCTCCAGATCAAGCTGCTCATCCTGCGCCGTGAAATAAGTCCACGGGCCATGCACTGTCTGATAAGTCCTGTATTCGATCACCCGGCCCTGTCGGCGCATCAGTTCAAACTGCTCCCCGGTTACAAAAAAATATTCCCTGGCGGTTTCTTCCCCCTCCCGCATGGTGCGGGTCGGATAGGGACCGAGCTTCTTCAGATTCAGAGTTTTCTACCTCTTCAGCAGGCCGAAAATCGTATCCTTTCCACAGGCGCTTTTTCCCATTATGACTATGATTTTTCCCATTATGATCTACCGTTTCGCGCTGCACGCGTCCGATCTTAAAACGATCTGCCTCAGGCTTCCTTACACCTTACACACATATTCTGACAGCCTTGCGCTTTCCGCATATGCATCCAGATATTCACGCTCATTCCGCGCGTTATTCTCAATCCACTACTGCGACTTCTATTGTACCACATTTTTCGGCAATTCCAAGTATTTCGTAGCCGACGGCAATTTTTTCCTGCACCTGACTGATCATCGCCTCGTCCCAGACCTCGCCCGGCACAATCAGCGGGATTCCCGGCGGGTACTGATATACAAATGCGGCACTGATTTTTCCCGCACACTCTGTGAGCGGCACGGAATGTCCCTCAACCCAGCTTTCCGTCAGGGTTTGCGTCTGGCGCGGTAAATGCGGACATAAACCAGCCGTCATCCCTTTCAGACCCTCTTTCCGATCAACGTCGGACTTTTCATCAGATTCCCTGATACGATTATCCTTCCAGGCCTTCACCATAGGTCCCCGCCCTCGATCAGGGGCATCCTTCTGATACGATTCAGTCATCTCCCAGCTGCAGACTTCCAGCTGATACCTCTCAAGAAGCTCCCGGTCAATCTTACCGAGCGCCGCCGCAAGCCGGTCGAAGCCCTCCTGCCGGTCATAGGGCGTCATAATCGCCAGCACATGATTATTTTCACACAGTTCCATCTGCAAATGATACTTTTGCCGCAGCTCATCATACAGATTTTTCCCGGAAAATTCCCTCACACGAGAGCAGATCAGGATTTTGCAGGGATCCATGTATTTGCCTGCTCTGCCGTTTTCTTTCCCGTCTGTATCCGTCGGCCGATAAACAAAAAGCGCCTTCAAACCGGCTGTTTTTTTCAGAAATTCTTCTTTTCTCCGTATGAAATCACCGTACAGCCGTTCTCCGTTGTCCCGAAGATCCCGGATTGCCTCCTCCATGCTTGCCATGAACAGGTAAGACGGACTGCTGGTCATATAAATATCCAGAAATTTCTGCACGCGCTCAGCCGACACCCTGTCACCGTTTACATGGAGCAGCGCGGTCTGTGTCAACGCCTTCGTCGTCTTGTGCAAAGACTGCACCACCAGATCCGCCCAGGCGTTGCTGCTTTGCGGCAGGCAGGATGCAAATCCAAAATGCGCGCCGTGCGCCTCATCCACAATCAGCGGAAGATTCCTCTCATGCACCGCCTCCGCAATCTCCCTGACGTTCGCCGCAAGTCCCTCATAGGTCGGGCTGGTGATCAGCACCGCACCCACATCCGGGTACATCTGCAATGCCTCCCGCACCTGTGCCGCAGTCACAGGCTTCAAAATCTGCGCGTCCCAGTCAAACTCCTGCAGAATATAATGCAGCTTAAGGCCCCGAAGATACGCTGCGTGATAAACCGATTTATGGCAGCTGCGCACCATCAGGAGCCCGCCCCCTGGTCTAATCGCCGCAGATATCGCCGTCAATATTCCAACCGTACTGCCGCCCACCAGATAAAACGTCCTGTCCGCTCCGAACGCCTGCGCCGCTTCATCCTGTGCTTCCTTTAAAATACCGGTCGCGTGATGCAGATCATCAAAGCCGTCAATTTCCGTAATATCCATCCCGTGCAAATCGTCAAAAACGCTCCCGGTCGCAGTGCTTCCCTTATGGCCCGGCATGTGATATGGATAAATATCCGAAGCCGCATATTCCTTCAGTTTTTCTGTCAGGGAAATATCCCTCCGGCCAACATCCATCAAACATCAGTCTCCATTCCTTTACATTCCCGCTCACACCCACCGCCTGAACGATACAAAAATAGCTATTGTCTCTCATCTTTCAGACAATAGCTACCATTCTGATCTATATTCTGTCACCCGCGGCTCCGCAATGAAAGAAATCAGCGTGAGCCATGGGGGATTCGAACCCCCGACACCTTGATTAAAAGTCAAGTGCTCTACCGACTGAGCTAATGGCTCAAAAAATGCCCAGAGCCGGAATCGAACCAGCGACATAAGGATTTTCAGTCCTCCGCTCTACCAACTGAGCTATCTGGGCACTTAGTAGCGGGGGCAGGATTTGAACCTGCGGCCTCCGGGTTATGAGCCCGACGAGCTTCCAGACTGCTCTACCCCGCGATATACATTTGAAGCGGCTATAAAGCCAAGTGGGTGGAGGTGGATTCGAACCACCGAAGCTATCAGCAGCAGATTTACAGTCTGTCCCCTTTGGCCACTCGGGAATCCACCCATATATATAATAAAAGATATGCCTTCTCTCAAAGGCAAAGCCGATGATCGGACTCGAACCGATAACCTGCTGATTACAAATCAGCCGCTCTGCCAATTGAGCCACATCGGCACAGATAAAATAAAAACGTGCAACCTTGGTTCTGATAAACGACCCGGGTGGGGCTCGAACCCATGACCTCCGCCGTGACAGGGCGGTGCTCTAACCAACTGAGCTACCGGGCCATCTGGTACATTGTACCCTCAAAACCGAACACTGAAAATCTCTTTCCTCTTTTTCCTATC
>JAJPXG010000138.1:0-16228 GCA_021205565.1 Lachnospiraceae bacterium
CCCGCCCAGACAGACGCCCTCAGACAACCCATAGTAACAGCGCATGATCATAAAATATAAGAGTATGCAGCCGACAATGAAAAGCACCAGCTGCATTCCGGCCGCTGCCAGCATAAGATTCCCTGCCAGCAAAAATACCTTGTTCAGCAGCCAGACATACACCGCCGACACCGGATCATGAAAGCCGCCCGCGGTCTGGTCTAATGTGACCAACGCCGCCTCCACTACCAGATTACCGTCCTGCCGCGACCAGAAGGTGACAAATTCCTGGCCAATTCTGAAATAAATTCCGGCACCCGCAAGAATCACACAGCAGATGATTTCCAGTGCGAGGGAAGCGCCCTTTCCCATGCCCAGAACGCCCGGCCTTAAATCCGTCCATCTGTCAAGCAGCGCGGTGAAACCTGTTGCAAGCAGCAGGATACTGATCCATAAAAACAGAGCGATCATATCGGCCTCTGTGAAGGAAGCCACCGCCTCGAAATAATATATGGTGCCGCCGGTCATGACCGGCACTGTAAACAAAATCCAGACCAGCGCCGTAAAGATCCCCCTCAGTTTTTTCATGCCTTCACTCCGATCACTCTAAAATCTGCTCGATATTATACCTGGGTCTTTGCTTGACCTCCATATAAATCTTTCCCACATAGGTGCCGACAAGCCCGATAGCAATCAGCTGACAGCCTCCCAAAAACCAGATGGAAAGCATGAGAGATGTCCAGCCAGGAACGGTATTGCCCATAAAATGTTCCACCAGCGAATAAATCGCCGCGATGATGCTTAATCCGATGATACCGATGCCCAGTCCCAGAATCAGACTGATCGGCTTGATGCTGAAAGAAGTAATGCCGTTCAGGGCAAGGGCAAGCATTTTCTTTAAGGGGTATTTGCTCTCCCCGGCGACCCGCTCTTTGCGGCTGTAATAGACGCAGGAAGTATGATATCCAATGGTGGGCATGATTCCCCGTAAAAACAGGTTGGTTTCCTTATACTGCGCAAAATATTCCAGCGCGCGTCTGCTCATCAGGCGGAAGTCCGCGTGATTATATACCGTTTTCACACCCATGAGATCCATAAATTTGTAGAAGCCCTGGGCGGTAAAGCGTTTGAAAAAGCTGTCGCTGCTGCGGTCGTTTCTGACGCCGTACACGATATCATTACCCGCATGAAAAGAGTCCACCATCTCCTCGATCACGGCTACATCATCCTGCAGATCCGCATCGATGGAAATTGCCATGTCGCACCACTGCGCAGCTGTCAGAAGCCCTGCCGTCAGCGCGTACTGATGCCCTACGTTTCCGGCCAGATTCACGCCCTTGACTCTGCCGGGATATTTTTCATGCTCCTTCACAATCAGCGGCCACGTTAAATCCCTGCTGCCGTCATTAACAAAGAGAATGAAGCTGTCCTCGCTGATCTTTTCAGACGCGATAAGAGAGTCAATCACGTCCCGCAGAGCCTGAGAACAGATCTCCACAACCTCCTCTTCCTTATAGCAGGGTACTACAATCGCCAGCCTGTCCATCTTCTCTTCCATTACTCGTCCCAGTTGTGATATACCGCCTGCACGTTATCGTCCTCATCCAGAATATCCAGGATTCTGTTCAGGCACTTGATCTGATTCTCATCCGTCAGCGTCACATAATTCTGCGGAATCATGGTTACCTCCGCGCTGACCAAAGGAATACCCGCATCCTCCAGTGCCTTACGCACACTGTCCAAGTCCTCCGGAGCGGTGATCACCTCGTAGCTGTCCTCCTCCTCGGAGAAGTCCTCCGCGCCCGCGTCCAGCACGACCATCATCAGCTCATCCGCGTCCTCAATCTCACATTCTTCCTTATCAATGATAATCTGCCCCTTCTCATCAAACATGAAGGAAACGCAGCCTGGCGTACCAATACTGCCCTGGCCTTTGGTGAAGGCGCTTCTGACACTGGAAGCCGTCCGGTTTTTATTGTCCGTCAGCGTCTTTACGATAATGGCGGTGCCGCCTGGGCCGTAGCCTTCATATGTAATATTTTCATAATTGACACTTCCCAGCTCGCCACTGGCTTTTTTGATGCCGCGCTCAATGGTGTCGTTCGGCATATTGTTGGCCTTTGCCTTTAAAACCACCTGGTATAATTTTGAGTTGTTGGCCGGATCAGGGCCGCCCTCCTTGACCGCTACCGCAATTTCACGGCCGATGATGGTGAAAATCTTGCCCTTGGCGGCGTCATTTTTCTCTTTTTTGGCTTTGATGTTTGAAAACTTTGAATGTCCTGACATGTGTTACTCTTCCTCCCTGTTGTCCGTCTCTTTTTGGGCCTCTTCGGCCTTCCTGGTAACGAGCACTCTCTGTATCCGCATATTTTCCACGGCCAGGACCCTGAAAAGGTATCCCTTGTACTCGCACTCAAATTCTTCCCCTTCATGGGGTATATGATCCAGCTGACGGATTAAGAATCCGTTCAGCGTATCAAAATCTGTCTCCTCAAAAGTGATGCCCAGCTTGTCCTCGATCTCTTCCAAAGGCGTCAGCCCTTCCATCACCCAGGCGTCCTCGCTGCTGTCGTCTATAAACGCCTGCTCATCATCATATTCATCCTGAATATTGCCGACGATCTCCTCTAAGATGTCCTCCATGGTAACCAGTCCGGCCGTCTGACCGTACTCGTCGATTACAATGGCCATCTGCACCTTCTCAGACTGCAGCGTCTTGAAAAGGTCATCAATATTAGTCGTAATCAGGGTAAACTGCGTCCTGCGCAAAAGCCCCTCAATCTCTCCGATCGGCCGCTTCTCGTCCGGATGCACATTCTGATAACGCATGGCGTCCTTTAAATAGAGGATACCGGTAATATGATCCAGATTCTCCTGATAGACAGGATAACGGGAATTCTGCCCGGAAAGCAGGCGGCTGACAGCTTCCTCAAACGGCGTTTCCTCATCAAACGCTTCTATATTCGAGCGATGGGTCATGATATCCTGGGCTTCCTTGTCCGAGTAGGCAAAAATATTGCTGATCATCTCGACCTCACTGTCCTCGATGACGCCCTGCTCATGCCCTTCATTGACCAGGTCAATAATCTCCTGCTCCGTGTCATCCTCCTTTAAGGATGGCTCTCCATCCTGAAAAAGCTTCGCAAAGCCGTCTTTAATCAGCTTCCACAGCTTATCCGGCAGAAAAACGCCGAGCGCCGTAAAAAGCGCCAGCAGCAAAATCAGAATGACCACCGGTATCAGAATATGTAACAGCGGGATTTCGAACACCTTCGTGTCCCAAATCCCGATTTTCGTTAAGCTCCATATAAGGCATGGACAAGGTCCACTCCCATCGTCTGACATAACCAAACTCCTTCTTTTGATGATTTTCAAGCAATACTATAGCAAAATTAACTGTTTTCGTCAACCGCGAACAGAAGCCAGTTCTTTAAAAGTACCGTCCACAGCAGTCCTGTACTGCTGCGGCAGTGAAAGACTGATGCTCAGCGCGCTGTCTACCCGGTCCATGATCGCCTCGTCCAGATGACAGACCTTATCCTTTAAGCGGGTCTTGTCAATGGTGCGCAGCTGTTCCAGCAAAATGACCGAATCCTTTTCCATATGATAAGTACTGGCGGAAATATGAATATGCGTCGGCAGTCTGTTTTTATCTAACTTGCTGGTGATCGCGGCACAGATCACCGTCGGGCTGTGGCGGTTTCCCACATCGTTCTGAATGATCAGCACTGGCCGCACACCTCCCTGTTCGCTGCCCACCACAGGCCGTAAATCCGCATAATAAATATCTCCTCTTTTCATTGCAAAACCATCCTTTCCATACAGCTTCCATCAGGAGGATGCCGCGGGAAACCGTACCGGACACCAGCCGCCGTTTTTTCCCGTATATCGCCTCATCTGTTTTATAGTATGGCTGGTTTTGCAAAAAGGTATTCAATTATTTCAGCGAATTTTCAAAGTCTGTGAAGATGTGAGGAAA
The DNA here is from genome assembly GCA_021205565.1 of Lachnospiraceae bacterium. GTDB lineage: Bacteria > Bacillota > Clostridia > Lachnospirales > Lachnospiraceae > RGIG6307. Next base: position 3,962 of record JAJPXG010000138.1, read on the forward strand.
ACTGGTCCGTGTAAGCAACCGCACTTTCGCGCCGGTAAAATACACGAGGCAGCCGCTTGCCCAGATCACAGGCAAACTCATAGTTGAAACGGCCGCTTAAATTTCCCAGTTCTTCCATGGAAATACGCTCTGATCCGTCCGCTCCGATCAGTATCACTTCATCGTTGCAGGACACACCGGGAATGTCCGTCACGTCGACCATAAACTGGTCCATGCAGACGCGGCCTATAATCGGTGCCTTTCTCCCGCGAATCAGTACATAGCCGCAGTTTGACAGACTCCTGGGATAGCCGTCCCCGTAGCCCAACGGTACGGTGGCAATCTTTATAGGTTTTGTAATCTGATAAGTTCCGCCGTAGCTGACACCGCTGCCGATTCTGCCCTCCTTCACATAAATGAGGCGACTGCGAAGAGAAAGCACCGGTTTTAAATCAATTGCTTTATGATTCACCTCGTCCGACGGCCACAGGCCATAGAGGGTAATACCGGCCCGGACGCAGTCCATATGTGTGCAGGCAAGTTCACTCTCCATAATCGCGGCACTGTTGGCACAGTGTCTGACCGGAATCGGTTTCCCCAGCATGCGCTCTGCGTCTGCCACAAACCGGCAGAATGCCTCATACTGCCGGAGCGCACTTTGCTTATCCGCTTCATCAGCCCTGGCAAAATGCGTAAAAACGCCCTCGATTTCAATTCCTGGCAGCTTATTTGCTTCCCGGATCAGGGAAAGCCCTTCTTCATCCGGATACACACCGATCCGACTCATACCGGTATCGACCTTGATATGCACTTTCACCTTTTTCCCAATTTCGACAGCCGTCCGGGACAGCTCCTTAAGCGTATCCTCCCGAAATACCGCCGGTCTGATATCCAGGGCAATCATTTCCTCATAACAATAGGGGAACGTATACCCCAGAATGAGAATCGGCTTTTCAATACCGCACTCCCTTAAATGCTTCGCCTCCTCAAAGGTCGCCGCCGCGAAGCCCCATACGAAGGACTTTTTCTCCGCAAGCTGTGCGATCGGTACTGCGCCATGTCCATAGGCATCTGTCTTAACAACCAAAATCAGACTGCTTTTGCGGTCTATACGCTCATACATGGCGTCTATATTGTGCTCCACAGCATCCAGATCAATTCTGACATAACCCCGGTCAAACTGCTCAAGCATTTTTACTCCTTTCACAAGGAACGTGCGCCGCCGGGCGGCAGCGCACGCTATCGTTTTCATTCTTTATTCTCATTATATTTCGCCAGATTATAAGAAAGCTTCATCAGGCTGTCGGAGAGATGGACATTCTCCACCTGAATATCCGGCGGCACATTCAGATCGACGTGTGCAAAATTCCAGATGGCTTTAATTCCGTTTTTGACTAACATATCCGCCACCTCCACCGCGCTCTCCTTCGGAATGGTCAGCACGGCGATGTCCACCTGATTCTCCCGGATGAAGGACTCCACAGCCTCCATGGGCTGCACGGTCAGACTTCTGACCTGTTTGCCGTACAGGGCAGGATTACAGTCGAATATGCCTTTGAACAAAAAACCCCTCTTCTCAAAATTCAGATAATTGGCAAGTGCCTGGCCTAAATTGCCGGCTCCGATGATGATCAGGTGATGCTCCGTGTTCAGTCCCAGGATATTGCCGATCTCGTGATACAGATATTCCACATTATACCCATACCCCTGCTGTCCAAAGCCGCCGAAATTGTTCAGATCCTGGCGGATCTGGGAAGCAGTCACCTTCATCAGAGCGCTCAGCTCCTGCGATGAAATCCGCTGTACGCCATTATCCTTTAATTCCCCCAAATATCGAAAATATCTTGGCAACCTGCCGATCACCGCCTGAGATATTTCCTTCTCCATCATAAGACCTCCCACCAAAAAATTACTTGATATTATACTCCCTTTTACAGGATCGTGCAAGAAGGCGTGATATATTTTTCACAATTTTGTGTCCTTTTTTCTGTACACGGTTTCATGTTCCGGTCAAACTGGCATTTGACAGAAGTCCTTTCCTCTAGTAAAATACATACTGTTTCGGGTTTTATCCCTTGTATCATGCAGACAGGAAGTACATTACCATGATTCTCAACTGCCAGAATATTCAGAAAAGCTTTCTTGAAGTGCCGGTTTTAAAAAACGTCACCTTCCATATAGAGGATAATGAAAAAGTCGCTCTTGTAGGCATCAACGGCGCCGGCAAGACCACGCTTTTGCGCATCATCGTCGGTCAGCTGTCCGCGGATGAAGGACTCGTCACTTTTTCCAGGGATGCCTCCTTCGGATATCTGGCGCAGAACGACACTCTGAATACGGATCTCACCATCTATGATGAGCTTCTGAGTGTCAAGCAGCACCTGATTACCCTGGAGCAGAAAATCCGCACCAGCGAGGCACAGATGAAGCACCTGGAAGGTGCGGCCTTATCGGAGCTGATGGAGCAATACAGCCGTCTGACTCATCAGTTCGAGTCAGAGGGAGGCTATCAGTACCAGAGTGAAATCACCGGTGTACTTAAGGGTCTTGGTTTTACGGAAGAAGAATTCACGAAACCGGTCAATACGCTTTCCGGCGGGCAGAAGACCCGCGTAGCCTTAGGCCGCCTGCTGCTGCAGAAGCCCGATCTGATTATCTTGGATGAACCCACCAACCACCTGGATTTAAACTCCATCGCCTGGCTGGAAACCTACCTCTTAAATTATAAGGGTGCCGTGCTTTTAGTCTCCCATGACCGTTATTTTCTCGACCGGGTGGTCACAAAGGTCGTGGAACTGGATCAGACAAAATCGACTGTATTTTCAGGCAATTATTCCGACTATGTGATCAAAAAGGAACAGTTAAAGATCGCCGCGCAGAATGCCTGGGAAAATCAGCAGCGGGAAATGAAGTACCAGCGGGAGGTCATTGAAAAACTTCGCTCCTTTAATCGGGAAAAGTCCATTAAACGGGCAGAAAGCCGGGAGAAAATGCTGAACCGGATGGAAGTGCTGGACAAACCCATGGAGGCCGACACTGACATGCAGCTCACACTTGAGCCCGCCATTTTAAGCGGACGCGACGTTCTGCATATCGAGAATTTAAGCAAATCCTATGGAGATCTCAAGCTGTTTGACCATTTTGATTACGACCTGCGCAGAGGCGAGCATGTAGCCATCATCGGCGATAACGGCACGGGTAAGACCACCTTATTAAAAATCTTAAATGGCCTGGAAAAGGCTGACACCGGTTTCTTTAAACTAGGCACCAATGTGGAAATCGGTTATTATGACCAGGAGCAGCAGCTTCTGCACCCTCAAAAGACGCTCTTTGAGGAAATTTCAGATGCGTATCCGGATATGAACAATACCCGCATCCGCAATGTTCTGGCCGCGTTCCTTTTCACCGGGGATGACGTTTTCAAGCAGATTAAATCTTTAAGCGGCGGTGAAAAGGGACGCCTTTCTTTGGCGAAGCTGATGCTCTCCAACGCCAATTTTATCATCCTGGATGAGCCCACCAACCACCTGGATATTGCCAGCAAGGAAATTCTCGAGGACGCCCTGAATAATTATTCCGGCACGCTTCTGTACGTCTCGCATGACCGGTACTTTATCAACCGTACCGCCTCCGGGATTCTGGAGCTTTGCGGCGGTCAGTTCCACTATTATGACGGGAATTACGATTATTATCTTGCAAAAAGAATCGTGCCCGCCGAAACTTTGGACCTGAAAACCGAAGCGGCAGAATCGCAGAATAAACTGGACTGGAAAACGCAGAAGGAAGCCCAGGCAAAAGCCCGCAAAAAAGAAAATGATCTTCGAAAATGTGAAGAAAAAATCGCCTCTCTGGAGGAGGCCATCAGGGACATTGAGGAGCAGATGGCACTGCCGGAAATCGCCTGCAGCTCCTTAAAGCTGACAGAGCTGACAAAACAGCAGGCTGCGCTACAGGAGGAACTGGATGCACAGTATCTTCTGTGGGAAGAGCTGGCGGAATAAGCAGACATCAATACGGGCAGTCATCCGACGTCAATCTGCTTAAGACGGCTGCCCGGTCTTTATTCGGCTCACAATCACAGCCAGTATCTGACCGGAAACTGCTGCCCTGCCCGTTCAGCTTCAGATCATTTACTCGCACCCGCTGCCCCGCCCATAAATCGGATTCGGGACCGCCTCCGGCTTACCGGCTTTGAACGCTTCCAGCTTTAAAAGTGCTAACGGCTCCATGGTATTCAGCCTGGCAAAGGCGCTTTCCTTCTTTTTAAAATATCCATCCACATAATACGCGCTGACGATATTCTCCGCGACTTTCTCCGCCAGAGGCAGACAGTGTGTATGACCGTGCTCACAAAGTCTGATCAGTGCCAGCAGGACACCGGAATCGGTGCATGTGCATGAAGTGTCCGGTCTGCCTTCTTCATCCGTAAGGCCCAACGCCTCTTCAAACGATCTCTCCATCTTCCAGATATCATCATCCGTCAGAAGCGCTATATCCACCCAAGCCAGCAGGTAATCTCCGGCTGGCCGGTGATTCTCAATCACACGGCCCTTCGGTCCGTAATAACCCGGGCGCGGCAGGACAAATCCGGTCAGATCCGTGCCGTCCGCCAAAAGCGGCCTGAATACCTTTTGCTCTCCGTCCCAGGCGTACTGCGCAAAAGCCTTCATGTTCTCCACGGTTCCGTTGATCAAACGCTTCTCCGTATCGCTCCCGTGCGTATAGCAGGCCGCGACAATCTGCGGGCTCATAGCATAAATCGTCTGCTCCTGTCCGGGTCTTAAGACCCAGGCCTCCAGTGCCGCGTCCCCAAACTCCGGCCCCAGCTGGCGGTGCGCCCGATCCCCGTACATGGACAGCGTAATGGTATCGTCATCCGTATCCAGCTGTTTCACCGCCTGGGAAAAGAGGTACGCGCCGAGCCGCGTTTTTGGATAACGGCTCTTCTGATACATATCGAAAATATGTCCCGCCCAGGTCAGCGCCCCAGCGTCTTCATTCTGCTCCCAGAGCTTTCCCGCCGCGTACATCAGGTCATTGCCCGTGTTGCGGAAAGATAATCCCTTTCTGGGTGTGAGACCGGGCGGATTGGAAAAATGCCTGTCCCAGATTCCTTCCACTCCATAGGGCTTCTCCATGCTGTGCCTCCCCATCTCGAAGGCGTCAAAATCATAGACATGCGCGTTCCAGAATGACTTGATATACAGCTCCGCCTTCTTGGGATCTGCCCGAAACATCAGCTCATAATACGGGTAATCGTTTTTCAGCTCGTGGACAAAGTCCTTTTCTCCGCGGTCCGTCAGGGTTTTCAAATCCAGATAACGGTGGCCGCCCCAGCGCAGCAGACCGCCCTCCATCGGGTGTTCCAGCATATACTGCATCAGTAAAAGCGCCCGCTCCTCATAGGAAATCTCCCCCGTCAGCGCACTAAGGCCGCTCAGAAAGCGCAGAAAATTCTGCTGGTGCGCCGCGTTGGAGATAATATGCCCATCCGCCTCCTCAAACGGGGCGTGCGTGTGTGTATCCACCTTATCTGCCAGCAGGGGCGAAGGCGTTTCCGGATAAGAAGCCTCTTTCAGCATCCGGTCCGCATATATCTTTAAAAGCTCCAGGTAATTCATAAACCGCACTCTCCTTTTGCATCCAAATGATGCTCCCTCACAATCTGGTTTCATTGCTGCGTATTTTGCACTCCATCCAGGGTTTCCTCTAACGTCCAGGCTGCATCCTGCGCCTCCTCCTCAGCCGCTCTCTCCTTACGGGCGCTTTTGCGGTTATCCGTGTGCTCAATCTCATCAAAAGTCCTGTTGTACAGTTGAAGAAATCTCTCATGCTTTGTTCTTTCTTCCCAACCCGGGCTTCTCGCCGCCCTGTATATCCCGTTCCGGCTCCGGTCTGACGCTGCATAGTCCGAAATCAGGCTCTGGGAACCCATTCTCAAATGCCGTCCCAGGTACAGGTCCGCCAGGTCCCATCTTTGACATTCTCCCTTCCCTGTCAGCCTCCGGCATATCCGTCGGTCCCTGCTTAGGGAAATCTCCCTCCTGCTGCTGCGCTGGGCGATCAGAAGTGTCCGCATTTACTTTATCTCCCTCCGCCCGATAACGGTTCGCCTGCGTGGAGAACATCGTATAATAAATCCCGCCGGCCGCCATCAGCTCCTGGTGCGTCCCGCTCTCAACCAGCTCTCCGGCGGACAGCACCAGAATCTTCGTCGCCACAGTCGCGCTCGAAAGCCTGTGCGACACAAAAAAGGTTGTCTTGTCCTCCCTGAGCCTGTCAAACTCATTATAGATTTCCTGCTCGGCAATCGCGTCCAGGGAAGCCGTGGGTTCGTCCAGAATCAGTACATCGGAATCCGAGTAGAACGCTCTCGCAATCGAAATTTTCTGCCACTGACCGATGGAAGGCTCAATCCCCTCTAATTCAAAGTAGCGCATCAGCGGCGTGTCATATCCCTTCGGCAGCGCCCGGATAAACTCGTCCGCCGCGCTGGCCTCTGCCGCCGCGTGGATTTCTTCCTCACGTATTGGCTTTTCAATCTGGCCGAAGGAAATATTCTCCGTGACGGTGAACGCGTATTTGCCGAAGTCCTGGAAAATGGCGCCGTACATATCATAGACCTGCTCCACATCATACTCCCTGATGTCGTGCCCATCTAAAAGAATGACGCCCTCCGTCGGATCATACAGACGCATCAGAAGCTTTAAAAGCGTGGTCTTGCCCGCGCCGTTTAAGCCAACCAAAACCACCGTATCGCCCGGATCCACTTTAAAGCTGACATTTTTGATGACATTGCGGCTCGTGCCCGGATAATGGAACGAAACATTCTGAAACTCAATCGTATGGCCGCAGTGGCGCCTCACCGACAGAGCCTCGGGAATGCTTGGCACAATATGCTTTTTCTCGTTCATGAAGACAATCATATTCTCAATGAAGAGCGTGCCCTCATAAATTGTGGAGGTCTTGCTTACCAGGGTGGTAATGCAGCTGGCAATGGACGTCAGCGCCCCTGTATACAGCGAATAATCACCGATTTTCCCCTGCCCGGACGCCACCGTGTAAGCAATAAAGAAAAACAGGCCGCAGTTGACTGTGGTGGTCAGAAGCGTCGTTAAAATACTCCAGGTTCCCTCCTTCACGATCAGGCTGCGGATGCCCGCGAAGTATTTCTGAAAGACCTTATTATAATTGACAATAAACATGTCGGACAGGTTGAAAAGGCGCAGCTCCTTCACCATGTCCTTGTTCATCAGCGTGTCCGAATAATAGGTCATCTGCCGTCTGTCCTTGGAGCGGCGGCGCATGTACCGGTAATTTTTATTCCGATAGACAAAAGTAATAATGGCGCTCGGCAAGGACAGCACAATAACAATCAGCGGCGCAAACCAGGCGATCGCGCTTAAAATAATGATAAAGCTGACCGTGGAAATCAACGTGCTGGCGATGGAAAACGTCGCGCTGATGACATTGATCAGCCCGGAATCCGCTTCCCGGTTGGCGTTCTCAAACTTTTCGTAAAACTCCGGCATGTCAAAGGAGGCCACATCGATCTCCTTCGCCTTGTTCATCAGCTTCACCTTGACATGCTTGGAGACCAGCTCACCGGAAATACGCGTAACCATATTGCTGACATTGGAGACGACACTGGTGAAAAACATATAGCCGAACTGCAGAATCATCGCCGGCAGCAGATACGCTGTCAGCTCTGCGAGCGTGGTCATCCCACCGGTCAAAACATCCGACACATGATTTAACAGGTTCGCGGATATGTAAGCCGAGATAACCGGCGATACGCCGTCAAAAAGCGCCATCAGAGCCATTAAAAAGAGCAGGCTCTTTCTCGCCTCCCAGACCAGGCGCACAATGTAGAGCAGGCGGTACGCCGTCCCATGAATCACCCTGTATAAATATCCCGGAACCTCCTTTAACGACTTCGGCTTTGGTTCCTTGAGCATCTCAATCTGTCTCTCCCTTGAACCGGGCCCTCCAAATCCTCCTGGTGGCATAGTAATCCTCCTTTATCCTCAACCTTTATTTAAAAGGTGCCCTCCCGTAATCAGCATATGCCGGTCAGCAAAATGCCTTACCGGAACACATCTGTATTATCATACACCATTTTAACTAAAAACAAAATCAATAATGACTAAAAATGGAAATGATCTGCAGCTAACCTTCCCCTCATTCCTTTGAACGGATTTTCAAACAGGTCGTCGGCGCTTCGTCCTCCAATTACCGCAAAACGATCGGAATGGGCTGACGCTTTTCAGACACTGTAAAACAAAAGACGGCACCGCCCGGTTTTGATAAGGCGGTGCTGTTCTTTATCCGAAAAAAATCAGCTTTCTTCATCCTGATATTCAAAAAAGTCAAAATCCGCCGCTTTCCTGCTGCCGCAGCCGCCGTTATTGGCATAAATCCCGACCAGTGTCCCCGTATGGCGCTTTCTGTCCTCCGGCACACCCTCATCGCAGAGGTAAATGCAGTTTTTAAGCACGCCGACTATCTCCCAGTTCTCCCTGTCAGTGCTGTAATAAAAGCTTCTCGTCAGCTTCTCCACCACGACCCTTAAATAAACCAGCCCTTCAGGGATATCCGCAATTTCGGCCATCAGCTCTTCCCCGTGATTGCGGTTGATCACCAGCTGAATCTTACGGCCTTCTTCCCAGCAAAGGGCACAGCGCGCATAGGTAGCCGTGCTGTAATAGCAGGTCAGTCCCGCCTGCTCTCCGTCCCTGTCCGGATAAAATTCCAGGCAGGTCTCAGCCGTATAGGAAAGCTCCTGCTCACGGCGGACGAGCGTGTTTTTGGCACGGCGCTCAAAAAGCTGTCCATCCTGCGTCCAGATTCTGTAATATCCGGGGCGCTCCGATAAAGACCAGGAGCCATTAGCCGGGTTACGCACAAACTCCCAGTCAAGCTTAAGCGTCTCTAAGTCAAAATCATCCCGCAGATTTCTCTCAAATACACACTCCGGCAGGTCGGGCGCCGTCTGCTCAAGGCTGGGTCCCCTTCCTTCATTGACCGTAAACCAGCCGTCTGAAGTCCACTGCACCGGATCCATGGCGGTCTCTCTGCCAATGGTCGTGTGCCTGCCCTCGTTGGGCCGGCCGCAGAGATAATAACACCACCACTGGCCGTTCTGATCCTGAACGAGCTTTCCATGACCTGCCCTCTGGATGGGTGCGTCCGGATCTAACTGTCTCATGACCGGGTTATAAGGCGAGCTTTCGTACTCCCCAAACAGCTCTCTGCTCCTGCCTGCATTGATACCGTGACCGTAACCGGTGCCGCCCTCCGCCACAATCGCGTAATAGTAGCCGTCCTTTTTCATCAGGTGCGGGCCTTCCGAGGCGCGCTCCCCCGTTCCCTCCCAGACGGTTCTCTTTTCTCCTGCAACACTGAGCCCGTTATCGCTTAATGGATACGCCTGCGCCGCACGCGGGACGATCATGTATTTACTGCCGTCATCATCCACAAAAAGGGAGGGATCGATCACATCCACCTCGATACAGACCGGCTTGCTGTAGGAACCCTCCGGCTTATCCGATACCATCACCAATTGTCTGCGCAGCACGTTATTGCCCCTGGTGCCGTCCCCGTTTAAGCGCAGCGGCGCATAAATGTAAAATTTACCGTCCACATATTCAATGTCCGGCGCCCAGATCCCGTGAGAATCCTTAATATCGCTCAAATCCAGCCAGTCCGGGTTTGTAATGGCATGGCCGATGATATGCCAGTGCACCATATCCCGGGAGTGGGAAATCGGAATCGCCGGGAAATACTGGAAGCTGGAGTTGACCATATAAAAGTCATCTCCCACCCGGATCACGGACGGATCCGGGAAAAAGCCTCTCTGGACCGGATTGTGGTAAGTTCGTCTTTCGTGCATTGCAGAGTCCTCCTGTTATTTATTTCTGTATTCATTTTACAGAACCTGTTTTGAAAAGACTACAAAAATATCCAGTAGATTTGCATTTTTTCAAAAAATATTCCACCTGTGCGGCAGCTTGGTTTGTAAAGCTGCATAAACACAGGTGGAAGAAATTCATTTTACAGTTGCCAGCACAAGCATCCTTTGCCCTGGATTTGGTGAAAAATTATGTCTTCTTTTCCGGACAGTCACAGCACATTCTCAAAATCCATATCGCTCGCGTAATAGAAGGAAGTGTAGCACGGCTGGTTATAGCAGTTGTTCTGCCAGGCCACACCGCAGCGGTACATGGTATCGTGCATCAGCGTAAACAGCTTATGCTTTGTAATCTCCGTATTCACGTAAATGCGGATGGCGCTGCTGTCGCGGGTGCGCAGCAATATTTCCTCCCGGAAATCTCCGAACACATCCGCGATCAGGCAGGGATTGCCCTTGGTGCCGTTGTTGGTTGCCGTCTCCTCTTCCATAAGCATCACGCCATGAGTCAAATCGCTGATGACAGGCGTCCGCTCCCCGCTCTGATCCGGCACAGCTCCCACAATCTGGGTCGATAAATCAGCCGCCCATTTGATATTGGCATTGGTGCCGGGTGACTTCACATCCAGGAAAGCTCCCTTGCAGTCGCGCACTCCCTTCACCCATACCTGCAGACCGCGCACGCCGGGTACCACATCTCCGATCATACACCTGCCCAGGTCGCCCTCCGCTTTCTCGCCGAAAAGGACCTTTCCTGTCTCGGCGTCGCGCAGGGCATAGCCGTAGGGAACGCTTTTGCCGCCCTCAAACACGTTGAAAATCTCAAAACCGGGTCTGTCCGGGTCAATTCTGGCTACGTGCATGGAATCGCCGTGACCCAGCTTTTTTAACTCGCCGTCCGGCATCCTGTCCCGGCTCGAATACAGCACGCTGCCGTCATGATCAATGACCGCCGCGCCGTAGATAATCTCCTGGCAGCCGTCTCCGTCCACATCCGCCGTGGACAGAGAGTGGTCTCCCTGGCCGGTCAGAATCCCGTAGACCGGATCAGTGCCTTCGCCCATATCCCTGCCCATAAAGGGATTGCTCATGGGGACATAACCGCTGTCCACCTTAAAATATTCGCGGTGCTTTCTTTCCAAAAAATCATAGGCGGTGACCGTCGTCCTGGTGTAATACCCCCTGCAGATAATCAGATAAGGTCTGACTCCATCCAGATAAGCCACCCCGGACAAAAACCGGTCCACCCGATTGCAGGGCTCAATGCGGTTCCACACATAATCGCCCCATAAAAGGCCGTCGTCCTCCCTGGGCACCGGGAAGGGTATGGTCTCAATCTCCTCGCCGGCCCCGGAAAACATGGTCAGATACTCCGGCCCGGTGAAGATGTAGCCCTCAAATTTGCGCAGCTCATTTTTTTCACTCCTGGAGGGCGCGAACACATCCATAAAATAGTCGGTCAGCGCCCGCGCGTCTTTTTCAGAGAGCGGGTACTCGTACCGCTTTTCAATCCCGAAGCACTCCTCTAAGGTAGCGGGCCAGTGTCCGGCCTGCACCTCCTTATGCTCCGTCCAGTGCATAAACACGTCCACGATATGCTCGTAGTAATCCGCCGCCGTGCAGACATAATTGTCCGCATCCGTCACACCGGCCGCCCGGTCGCTGTCGGGGATGGTGATATATTTCTCTGAAAGGATATTCCCGGCCTCGTCATAACGGGTGATCTTCGTGCCCGGCGCGGTCTTCACGGACATTTCCGCGCAGCCGTCGCCGTCAAAATCATAGACCATAAACTGGGTATAATGCGCGCCGGAGCGGATATTCGGCCCCATGTCCAGTCTCCACAAAAGTCGGCCGTCCAGCTTGTAGCAGTCGATATAGCAGTTGCCTGTGTAGCCCTTGTGAATCACGTCATGAGAATTGGACGGATCCCATTTCACATAAAACTCATACTCCCCGTCACCGTCCGCGTCCCCCACACTCATATCATTCGCGGAATAGGTGTACGCCTGTCCCGAAGGAGTCACGCCGGGCGCCGGAACCTGCATGGGAATCTCCACATATCCCTTCTTCGCCATAGCGGCGCTGACGGACGCGCAAAGATCGCCCTCCCTGCCGTCCTTAAAAGGAGCTACCTGATACTCGTCCTGCTCCGTCCCCTCCTGATCCAGATAATTGGTACTATCGGTTACCAGGCCAAGCCTCTGTCCGTTTTTATATACCATATAGTCCGTGCCGGTCAGCCCGGTTTCACAGTATCCGCTTGCTTCTTCCTTCCACATCCGCCAGGCTAAAAAGACACCGCTGCCGCTCATCACAGCCACCAGACCGCGGGTTAAGCGCTCCAGCTGTTCTGAGTGCTCCCAGAAGACCGGAGT
>JAJPXG010000138.1:16238-28714 GCA_021205565.1 Lachnospiraceae bacterium
GGGCTGGTCTCTAAGACCGCCTCCCCCTTACAGGCCTCCACATAGACGAAGTTTTTCCTGTGAGTGCCCTTTTTAAGGATGAAGGAAAGACCCGCTTCCTCTCCTGCCAGTCTGTACTGTACCCCGGCGGTTTTAACATCCGACCAGAAAATCCGATAAGTCTGTGCGCCTTCCACCGCGCTCCAGCCAATTGTAATGTATTGTTTCTCCAGTTCCACAACCGAAATCTTCATATATGCTATCTGTACCTCCCCGGATCATTCAGTTGAAAAGCCCATCAAAACCACCGACCACCGGCCGTCCGGTGGGATAACATCGTTTACACGCTTGTATATATCATACCATCATCGTTTTGAAGGGTTCAATTCCAGATTTTCCTGTTTTTGACAAAATACCTTTCATTTTTTATTTTTTTTACTGCTCCGGACAGCAGGAATTATCACCTTATGATTATGATTAAAGCGACAAAAGGGTATGATACCATGGATTGCTTCGCAAAAGACGCTCCCGCAATCCATAACGCCACAAGGTGAATTGCCGCATAGCGGCAAGAGAGGGCAGCCTGGGCTGTTCGAAATCCGCACAATTTGACCTGAAAAAACGGTCAAATTGGCTCCTTTCTCATGTCGTTGCGGTCCCCAAGGTCATAAATACGAATGCACGCATTCGATTTCTGACCTTTTGTCCCTTGTATCATGGTTATTGACGAAATGACGGATCTGGTTTATAGTTACACTTCAGATTAACCCCAACCGGTATCCTGCAGCAGGAGGAAAGAGCAAAGTATGTTTACAGCAGAATATTTTCAGGAAATACAGAAAGGATTTCTTCGGCAGATGCGTCTGCTGGATGAAAGAATCGCGACCCTCTCAGCAAAAACCGAAGCCATGCAGCCCCAATCCAAAGAAGATACCGGAAATGACTGCGCGGCGGCAGATACGGTTTCTGAAAAAATGCTCACCCTCCTGATTGATAAAAAAACAGAAATTCTGACTGCGCTCCAAAGCCTTCCATCTGATGCAGCGCAAGCGCTCACATACCTTTACAGCGCAATGCCGCTGAGTGACCTGCTGGACTATCCGGTATCGTTGTTTGAGGCATACGCAAAGCATGGCGCATGGCTTTATCAGCATGGCCCATTTGCGGGGAAAGTGCCGGAACGGCTCTTTGCGAACTATGTACTGCACCATCGCGTTAACAATGAAGATCTTGTGGATAACCGCAGCTTTTTCTATGCGCAGCTGCAGAAAAGCCTCAGACTGCCTGCCTACACAGCTTCATTTGCAGGGGAAGCGTCCCTTTGTCCAGAGATAAGCTGCGCCGCAGGCATCTCAGATGCGGACTGCAAAGTCAGTATGCGTATGTACGATGCGGCGGTGGAGACCAATTACTGGTGCGCCGCGCAGGGAACCTATCGCGCTTCCGACGAGCGAACAGAGAATCCGCTGACCATGTACAACAGTGGTACCGGGCGCTGCGGAGAAGAGTCCACGTTTGTCGTAAGCGCGCTGCGCAGCATCGGTATCCCGTCCCGGCAGGTCTATGTACCGCTCTGGTCTCATTGCGACGACAACCATGCGTGGGTGGAAGTCTGGTGTGATCATGAATGGTACTTTCTCGGTGCGTGTGAGCCCGAGGAGCGCCTGAATGCCGGCTGGTTCAACGGTCCGGCTTCCAGAGCGATGCTGGTGCACTCCCGCTGGTTTGGCCAGGACGAGCCACTTGACCCGATTATCAGCTCAAAAGGCATGGCGCGCATGCTGAATCATCTGTCCCGTTATGCATATACGACAGAAATCACTGTAAAAACGGAAGATGAGAAGCATCATCCGGTCCCGGGCGCTCAAGTACGGTTTCATGTCCTCAACCAGGGAAATTATGGGCCTGTGGCCGAGCTCATATCCGGCAATGACACGTCCGCAGACGCAAAAGCCGCGGAGGCTGTCGTTCACCTGACCACCGGCTATGGAGATCTCTATGTGACGGCGTCCAAGGACGGCGCTTTTGGTGACTGCCTTATCAGTCCTGAAAACGAAACAGTCTGCACCATCACCCTGCATGAATCGCCTTCCTTAAGCGACACCTGGGAGAATATGGATTTCCACGCGCCGTCGCCCGGATTTATGCGCGACGAGCCTCTCACGGATGCGCAGAAAGCAATCAGTGCCGCACGGCTTGGCAAAGCCGCGGCTTTAAGGGAAGCACGTCTAACGGCCACCTGGCAGGAGGAGCGCGTCGCACATGTACTGGCTCACTTCCCGGAGTCAGACGCAATTAAGCTGAACGAAATTCTTCACAAAGCGAAGGGGAACCTGCCGGAGCTTTTGAAATTCCTTGCGTGGGATGCAGGTGCGCTGGTTCCCGCCGACTGGGAAGCAGGCCGCCGAAATCACTGGAAGCTTAAATTTCTTCAGTCGCTGCGCGAAAAAGATTACAAGGATACCACAGCTGAAACCCTGATCGACTGCTGTGAAAGTGCATTGCCCTACGCCGACACGATTGAAGCGCCCTCTGACGAGATCTTCTTTCATTTTCTGGCCAACCCCAGAGTGGAGAACGAGATGCTGCGTCCCTGCCGGCGCATGCTAACGGAATTCTTCCACGAAGAGGCAGAACATCTGAAAAAAGAGCCGCAGAAGCTGCCCGCATTTATCAAAAGCCTGATTACCTCGCTTCCCGACGCGGAATACGAACACCTCGTAACCTCCCCCGCCGGCTGCCTTACCGGCGGCATTGCGAGCAGGCTCTCCATCGACATACTCTGCGTGACCCTGTATCGCTGCCTCGGAATTCCGGCAAGGCTGAGCACGCTGGATCACAGTCTGCAGTACTATCAGGGCGGGAGGTTTCTCACAGTTTCAAATGCAGATACTCCATTCCGCAGCACAGATGACACAGCAAAGCCTTCGAAATCATCAGACATCGATGCAGGAGCTGATAAATCAACAGCACAGGAAGCCATCATTCCGGCGGACACCGCGCCAGTCAGCGCGGTTCTGAAGCTTGCAGGCGATCACTCTCTGCTTCTTTCAGACTGGGATCACTACTCCGTAAGCAACTATCAGAATGGAGAATTTGTCCCGCTGTGCCTGGCCGACTCACCGATCGACGCAGAAAAGAATGAACTGACCCTGGAACTGAAGCCTGGTATCTACCGGGTGCTGACCACAAACCGTATGCCTGACGGAAACCAGCTGGCAAAGCAGATCGTCTTTTCCCTGAAAGCAGAAGAAGAATGCACGCTCGTACTGTCCCTGCGCACGCCATCTTTCAAGGGAAATCTGGTCAATTACCCGGTTGAAGAACTGTATTTTGCCGCGGCAGATGTGTCAGATACGACAATAGATATCCATGAAAATACCCAGGCCGCACTTCAAACAGCAAGTGTCGCTTTTGACAAACATGTCAGCCTGGCGCAGCTGATGGAAGGAGACTCTGACAAAGCCCTCTTTATGTGGCTGGATGTCGGCAGAGAACCCACTGAGCACGTGCTGAACGAGCTCTGCGACCGCAGGGATGCCTATGCCGCTCTGAAAAGTCCACTATATGTCGTGCTGAACAAACCGCATGACCTCTTTGATCCGACCCTGCAGGGCACCATGCGTGCGCTGCCGTGCCTGAAGCCGATCCTGGGGCTGTCCAAAAATGACATGCGTACACTCGCGCGGGAAGTCAGCCATGATGCCGACAGCCTTCCACTGACCGTGGTCATGAAAAAGGGAACCACCTGTATCTACAGCAGCTGCGGATACAACGTTGGAATCACAGATCTGCTGCTGCAGATTCTGCATACATAGATGGAAAGCGATCGGAGGGAACACAAAAGTCGTTAAATCTCTTATCCAGAGCCGTATTAATATCCAGGAAATATTTTTTCAGCACTTTGTTTGCGGCCAGATTGACTGCGCTGTCCAAAAGCGGCACCGCCAGCAGCACCGCCACGTAAAACCCCAGCACCTCAAAGTCCCTGTTTCCGGACAGCTCATTGATAATCAGACCCGGCAGCACAATCCCTGCCATGGGTGTAACCGCATTAAATACCGCGATCAGCATTTTAAGCGCAATATACGTTTTCCCGTATTTTTCCTGCCAGACTAAGGAAAGCGCGTATTTCGCGGTGGATAATGTGGATTTGAATTTTTTATTTTCCGCTTTCATGGTTTGGTATTCTCCCTCGTGATATTTTTCGCCCGTGCGGCTGCACGAATTTTGCAAATAAGGCTTGGGCTGGTGCTCTTTGGAATATCCGGGCACGCAGGTATCACCTTGCTGACTATGATTATACGGAAGGGCACGCAGGGCTATCAAGTACCAAGAATTTTTTAAAAAAAAGTCGGACACGCCCCTGGGAGTATTTTTTTGAAATCCATTTTTTTAAGTTGGACATGTGAATAACAGAATTTTCATGCCCTGAATACAAAAAGACGCGCGGCCAGGCTGATCTCCTGTGCTTCGCGCATCTTTTTCACAATCAAACAGATATGTCACGGTTTTGGAGTTGTCTCAACGACAGTTCCTATAGCACCTCCTCCACCCTGACAAAGCAGGCCACAGTCCGGCTGTCGCTGACCGGATGGTTGAAATAAATCCGCTTCCCGTCGCGGGAGAAGGTCGGATTGGGGTGCACCTTCAGATCCCAGATGCAGTGCTGGAAATTCTGTCCGCCGAAGGTCGCCGCCGGTGTCGTCTCGCCCCTGCGGTAGAGGAAAATATCGGCAGGATATCCCGGATAGGCACGGTCGCCCACAAACCACTGCCGGTCCGGGGAGCCGTCGATGTGGTTGCCAATGCCGCCCAGGGTCTCCAGGCACTCGCCGTCCACGCTGAAGCGCTGGATGCGGCTAGTCTCCATCTCAATGTGACCATCCGGGGCGCAGTACTGGCGGGTAGCCATGTAGCTGTCGTCGTCATACCAGAGCTGGTGCACCGGCTTATCCGGAATCACATGGGTCTGCCCCGTCTCAATGTCAATACAGCCCAACGCCCCGAACACCGGGCAGTTGTCCACGCTCAGGCGCATCATCACCTTCGTCGCGGACGGATTCAGCTGCACATGACTCATGGAGGTCGTAAACTGATTCGGCACGCAGCCATGATCCACCACCATCCGGTAAACCGTCTCCTTGTCCGCCACTCTCTTAATCTGTCCGCTCTTAAAATCCAGTAAATAAATCCCACAGGTATCAATCTCCGGGTGATCCGGGTTTTTATCCAGATATTCCTCCGAAATCGAGAAGGGATAGATTCCATTCTCGGCGCAATGACTCTCCTTACCGAAAATCGGCCCATACTTCACCTCTCCGGTGTAAATATTCAGCACACGAAACGCAGCGAACTGATTGATACTGTCGCGGAAAACAATATGCTCATTGTCCACAAAACTGGCGGAGGGACCGTTATGGTTCCCGCATTTTACCTCAAATACGCACCTCTGATCCTGAAGCGTCTCCCGGTCGCAGATCCAGATCTTGGTCCGCTGAGAATCCTCGCCCTCAAGCCTTTCCTTTCTGGCGTAAACCAGCCATTTTCCGTCCGGGCTTTCCGGCTGCCCGCCGTTCATTCCCCACATGCTCGAACCCTCATAGTCACATACCTGGTACATTGCTTTAACCTCCTTTGCACCTGAAAATGTATGCTTCCATGATAACACCGGCGGTTGAAACTGGCAAGGTTTGAAAGCCCTTTTTGGATTCCTTCCTCTCCGCCGACCAGGTAAAGCCTACCACCTGCTCCATGAATCTTTCAGGCGTGTTCCTTCTCAGCCCTCATTCCCCTCTTTAAGCCAGGGCCTGCTCCTGTAACCCATCTGCAGCATATACCCATTATTCTCATCGTAATTCACTTCCTGCGCTACCAGAAACAGCGCGATGAGTCTGTGCGAAGGACAGGCAATATAAAGCGTCCGCATCCGGTCGTCGACCATCGTTTTCTCTTTATTCACCAGGTGAAGCCGCTCCATCTGCTCCATGACTTTATCCAGCTTTTCCCCTGCAATTCCACAGTCCGCGCCCAGCACCGCGGCTTCAAATACGCAGCCCTCCTGCATGGAAAGCAGATACAGGGCGGCGCGCATTGCCTCTGGCGTTGACAGGCAGGCAAAGAGCTCCCTGATATTCTCTCCGTCGCCGATGGCCGGGCCATACGCGGCCTCCGGCTCCGGAAACACGGAGAAAAACGGGCCGTCCCCGTTGGAAATCATGGTAAAGCCATAATCATCCGCCCCATAAGAAGAACTGGCTGCCTTTTCAACAGACTGAAAAGACCATTCCTTCGGTCTCGACTTAAAAAGGCCCCTCTCCATCTGCCAGCCGATCTCCCGCATCAAACGATAGCTTTCTGAACTGCGTGCGTGGCGGATCAGCCAGAATACTTCATAGGAAGCATCCTCCACACTCGGCGTCCTGCGGTCGAACAACCGGTCCAGCGAAACCTCCAGAGCCTCTGAGAGAGACAAAAGCAAAGACGGGTCCGGATATGTCTGCGTCGTCTCCCACTTTGACACTGCCTGGGCGGAAACCCCCAAAAGCTCCGCCAGCTGCTCCTGCGTCAGATTCTTTTTCAGGCGAAATGCTCTGATGTTTTCCGATAAACTCATTCTAAAGCCTCCTTATCTTTTCCGATCAACTTCTTACCCAAATCCAGGCTGCAGTAATAGTTGTCCTCTTTAAACAAATACTCAAATGTCAGTACTAAAACAGCCAGAAGCATATCGGATCCCCAGGTCTGATAAAGGGTAACATCGCCTTCTTTAAGTCTGGCACTCCTTTCAGAGCAGAGTCCGATTTTGAAGGTTGCTTTCAGAAGCTCCCCGGCTTTCTCTGCCTCGATGCCCGCCTGCCTCGCCGCGAACCCAGCGGTAAAAATCCCCGGACA
This sequence comes from Lachnospiraceae bacterium, assembly GCA_021205565.1. GTDB lineage: Bacteria > Bacillota > Clostridia > Lachnospirales > Lachnospiraceae > RGIG6307. Next base: position 23,112 of record JAJPXG010000138.1, read on the forward strand.
TGCTTCATCCAGCAGATACCGGCACAGCTTCAGCGCGTCCGTATCACTCAAAAACAAAAACAGATCCGCGATTTTCTGCTGTGTTTCCGGCTCCGACAGCCAGGCATAATCCGTCTTCGTGCGGAATAATTTTACAGACAGATTCACATCTTCTCTGCTGACCAGATAATAATAAAGCGCCGACGTGACGATTTCAGATCTCAAATCTGCAGGGCCATGCGGCGTCCTGGGCACCGTCTGTCCTCCTTTTCCGTCCTGTAACGCACGACAGGTAAGCCTGAGCGTCAGATCATCGAGATCCAGCAGCTTCTGCACCGCCTCCTCACAATTACATCCCTGAAACTCCTCCGCAAGTCTTTCTGACGCGGTCATAGTCTTATCCGGTTTTAACCCCAGCAGGAAATCCGTCGTAACCTCATAATACTGCGCCAGTTTCCCTAACATGGCAAGGTCCGGCTCCGAGCTCCCTGTCTCCCACTTTGAGACGGTCCGGTTGGAGACGCCAAGGACCGCCGCTGCCTCCTCCTGTGTTAAATTCCGGGCAGTGCGAAGCGCACAAAGCCTCTCCCCAATTGAAATATTCTGCATCTGAATCCCTCTCTTTCGATTATTATTTCACCGCGGCTTTTGTAATTTCAATATATATGAAACCGGCAGTGGAATCAATGGAAGAAATCTTGAGAATTTCCACGTTTGGGAGAATTGGGCGGGTTGGGATCAAATCATATTTTAAAATAAATCGCACCAACCAGGAAAGGCTGCCGTCATGTACAAATTTTCAATCCCATCTTGTGAATTTTTTTATACTATGGTAGTATAGGATTGTACTCCAGAGGATTGCGCCGCAGGCTGGCGACAACACGAAAAGGCGGTGATGCCGATGGCTGTAAAAGCCGGCAAAGACACTGGTCTTGAATACCGTGAACGGCTCAGTACATACTATAAAAAGACGATTGTTGAAATGACAGAAAAGGTCGTGGCCAATCTCGCGGCCGGTTACACCAATATCAGGAAGGAAGTGAGGACTGTTATGGGCGGAAAGATACTGGAATATGAAGCGAAGACTCTCCTGCGCCAGGGTGAACAAAAAGGTGAGCAAAAAGGTAAGCTGCAGGAGCGCCAGAGAAACGAAAAGGAGCTGGCTCAGATGGTGAAAAACCTGATGGCAAATCTTGGACTGACCGCAGAGCAGGCTTTCAACAGCCTGGGACTTTCAAAGGAAGCCCAAGAAAATATATTGAAAAATATGTAACTCACCTCATATGAAAATACAGGCAAAATCCGGAGCTCACCGCCCCGGATTTTTGCTTAATGCTTAAATCATGTTAAAAAAATTTTCACCTGACCGCCTAACCGGCCGCCGGCTTTACCGACTATACAGACGTAACAATACTTATACAGAATGGAAACACGCGAAATGAACACAGCCGAAGCGCTTACAATCCTGCAAAGCCGGGATTTCCTGGACAAACTCTACAACTTCTCCTACCATCGCTGCGATTCCTCCCACGAGGCAGAGGATCTGTGCTCTGATATTATCCTGGCGGTCTTATCTTCCATACAAAAGCAGGAAGAAATTGACAGCTTTTATGCCTTTGTCTGGGCCATCGCACGCAGGGTTTACGCGGATTACAGTGAGAAAAGAAATAAAACGAGACAGATTTTAAGCCTGGAAAATACGGACTTTTCCCTGGTGAGCCGGACAAATGATTTGGACGACCTGATTGAGTGGGACGCCGACTTAAAAATGCTGCAGAGCCTTTTTAAGGAAATCGCGTTTCTCTCCAAAGCCTACCGGGATGTCATGATCCTGTATTACCTGGACGGATATCCGGTCAGGGAGATTGCGAAACGGCTTAACATCGGGGAAAACACTGTGAAGCAGCGTCTGTTTTCTGCGCGTCAGACCATCAGAAAAGAGGTTGAAAGCATGAATGAAGCGATGAATGAAAGATCCTATCTGTTAAAGCCGGTCCGACTGGCGTTTTCCGGCACAGGTGCTCCCAACGTGAACGACCCCAAGGACAAAGCAGAAAGGCTGTTTTCCCAGAATTTAATTTACCTGTGCAAAGACAAACCCAGAACCGCCAGAGAACTCTCCGATATGTTATGCGTTCCCATGCCGTATATCGAGGAGGAGCTGAACATCCAGTGCCGCGGGGAGAACGGTTCCTACGGTATTCTGCGCAGACTGGACACCGGAAAATACGCCCTGAATATTCCGCTTGTGGACTATGCGGAATATGAGGCGGCCAACCGGATTTATGAACAATATATGCCGGAATTTTGTGAGAATCTCAAAAAGGCACTGGAATTCAAGAAAGATGAGCTCCTCTCCTTCCCTTATCTGAGTAAGCAGATAAGAAATCACCAGGGTACGAAACAGGCATGACAATAACTATAACCGAATGAGGATATATCTCAGGCAACAAAGGACGAGGAGAATTATCAACCAACAGCGCCCGGATACTTCTCCTCCACCTGCCTGCGGAAGTCCGTCGGCGTCACCCCGTATTCTCCGTAAAACTGGCGGGACATCTGTGCCACAGAGCGGAATCCGTTTTCCTTCGCAATCGTCTTTAAGGACTTCTCTCCCATAAAAAGTGCCGTATGCACACGCTCCAGACGCATTCCGCTGATATATTTCACACAGCTTAAGCCTGTGGATTCCTTGAACAGCGCACAGAACCGGGACTGGCTCATATGGACACTGACCGCCACCTCCTTTAAGGATAGCTCGGAGTCAGGATAATGCTCATGGATATAACGCAGCGCCAGCAGCATTTCCTCGCGAATGGTCACAGTTTCCTTTTCATAGCACTGGTTCTCCGGCAGCGGGAGCTTCTGCAGCCAGTCCCGGATCAGCACCAGTTCAAACAGCCCCATCTTTCTTTGAAAATCATCCGATGTGTCCAGACGCTCTGTCATTTTTCTGATCCGATCCCCCAAAAGCTGGTGCTGCTCCTCATTCAGATGAAAAATACAGGGTTTATCAAAACGGGCCAGAAGCCGTCCGGCTTCTTTTTGTGACAAAACCTCCGTCAGATGTTCCCGACGAAAACTGATCACAGCCCTGTCTATAATATAACTCTCAACCCGCTTTAATAAATGGGCCTGAAAAGGGGGAATAATCAACAGATCTCCCAGAGAAAGCACCCCCCCTGCTTTGGAAAATGCAAAACTTCTGTCTCCGCTTGCCAGATAATAACATTCGTACGCATTGTGATAATGCTCCGTTCCCATATCCCAGCTTAAGACGCTCCCCCTCGTCCACTGCACCTGCAGCTGGTTAATCGGGTCATACCAGGTTGTTTCCATGGATATCTTTCTCCTCGTTCCCGTTCGTTTACTCGGTCCCAGAATCCTTTCACCCGCGGCTTCGCTGTCTGCGGTTACCGCTTAAGAGACTGAGATCTAATCCATTTGTTTTAACCGTTTTATTTTACCCCCTGAAAGGCAATATTGCAAGCGTTGATTTTGAGTAAGACAGACCGTAAAACCCGTATGTCCTGCGTCTATGCTTCTTTATCAGTCTGCTATGGATTTTTAAGAAAAAAGGAGGGAGTACTTACGCACTCCCTCTTTCATATTTATTCAGATTTTCAGACAGGATTACCCAGATTTACCCGCCTGCGAACTGATAACACTCCTCACAGCAGAGTTGCTCAGCCTGTCTCAGCCTTCCGATGCGTGATACAGCTCATTCATCTCAGACGTGATGGCTTCGCCGCCGGCATTCCACCATGTGTTGATGGACTCCTCAAACGCGGAATCATCAATCGTGCCGTGGATATAATCATCCAGAGCGGTCATGAAGGTATCTGAAATGGTAGAGCCAACATTTGTATAGGTATCGGAAGTATAGGAAGCGCCGTAATTGGTTACACAATACTGCTGGTCTTCTTCATACAGCTGATTCTCCAGTGCTGTGATCGCCGTGGTGCCGGACTCTGTCGTAACAGGTCTTGCGTTCTCCTCAGCGGTGAAGTAAGCCAGCACCTGGTTGAAGCCGTTGTTGTAGGTGGAGCTGGCCGCGCCGGCAGCATTCAGCTCGTCGGTATCATACAGTACCACATAGCCGTTCTCGTCAATATCATAGGTCAGACCTTCCCAACCGTACTCGATCAGGTTCAGGCACTCGCCGTCGTTCATATCATTGAGCATCTGCAGTACTCGTCTGAGCTGATCCTCGGTGGTGATATTCTTGGTGGAAATCGCGATGTAGTTGTTGGTACCGGTAGTGGGCAGGCACAGCGGGCCAAGGCCGGTATCCACATACCCCTGCAGGGTGAAGAGAACGTCGTCATCATCGGTAGCAATGCCCTGCTCCACGAAGTAGGTCTGTACTTTTCTTAAGTCATCCAGCACCTGTACGCCGCAGCCGCCGATCTGTGCTCTTAAGCCGTCATTTCTGGCGCTGCCCGCGGAAACATCCAGATAATCCGTAATGCCGTTGGAACCGCAGTTGATCAAGCCCTGGGAATACAGATCCCGCATCTCGGCTGCAGCGGTCTTATACTCATCGGTCATATACTTATAGATCAGGTCGCCATTGTCATCAATGCCCCACTCATTCGGTACGCCGAACCAGCAGAAGATGATGTCCCAGACGCCGTCCCAGCTGTCAATAAACATACCAACCGTGTCGTTGACACCGTTGCCATCGGGATCATTGTAGGTGAAGGCATACAGCATATCCTCCCAGGCATCCAGGGTGGTGGGCTCAGCCAGTCCCAGGTTGTTCAGCCAGTCAATACGGTAGCCAAGACCGTTTCTGGCCAGTGTTCTGGAACGGGGCAGAGCGAACATCGCGCCGTTGTAGGAGCAGTTGGCTCTGGTAGCCTCCGGAATGGTGGAAAGGTTGTCATAATCATCAATATAATCGGTCAGATCCCAGAAAAGTCCTTCCTGGAATGCCTGCAGGAATGTCTCGGTCTTGCCAACTACCATAACGTCGGCTACATCGCCGGCCACGATAGCAAGTGCCAGAGAATCATAATAGGTGGTGCTTTCCTCCCATACCCAGGTGATATCCATCTGCAGATAATCATTCAGATCGGAGCAAAGCTGATCATACTGATCATTCTGATCGACATGGGTCTCATCGGACGGAAGAGAAATAGTAACGGAAAGCGGAGTCATATCGACTTCAGTCGTTGTTTCCTCCGTACTCTCGGAGCTGGAAGTGTCTTCGCTGCTGGAAGTGCTCTCAGAGCTGGAAGTATCTTCGCTGCTGGAAGTATCCTCAGAGCTGGAAGTGTCCTCAGAGCTGGAAGAGCCGCAGGCTGCCAGCAAAGAAGCAGAACCAACCGCTACGCCGGAAACCATCATTCCCTTCATAAAATCTCTGCGGGAAATCGCGTTGAACATAAATTTTTCCTCCTTTTATAGGTTTTATAAATTGCGGCAGTCTGACTTCCGGCATTCGCTTTTTGAGGGGGCCGTGCCGGAAGCGTCAGGTTTGGTTAAATCGATGCAAACCCCTGTCAGACTGTCTGTATCAAGCCGTTCAGCCGCCTCTGGGAAAGCAGGCAGACGACATTGTTACCAGGTACTTTACTCGCCGGTGATACCGGATCTCTCAATACCCTCCATGAACTGGC
>JAJPXG010000115.1 GCA_021205565.1 Lachnospiraceae bacterium
AACTCAGGGAGCTCATAGTCTAATAAGGCCAGTTAATAAATATGGGGAAGAAAAATATATGCTAACTGTTTGTGATCTTAATATGTGTTCGGGATGCGGACTTTGTGCAGAAATATGTCCGAAGAACGCTATAAATATAGTGGATGATCTGGATGTATACAATGCAGTCATTCATGAAAATAAGTGTATTTCTTGTAATTCTTGCCATAAAGTATGCCCTAATAACAATCCAATAAGGTGCGTTTTTCCTTCATCTTGGTATCAGGGTTGGGCTGTGGATGATAAAATACGTCAGAATAGTTCTTCTGGGGGATTTGCGACAGCTATTTCTTATTCCTTTGTAAAGAATGGTGGAATAGTGTGCAGTTGTGTTTTTAGCGGAGGGAAATTTTGCTTTGACTTTGCGTACACTTGTGATGAATTAGGAAAATTTACTGGTTCAAAGTATGTGAAGAGTGATCCACAAAGTGTTTACAAAGAAATTAAGGATAAAATTAGAGATAATTATCGCGTCCTTTTTATAGGGCTACCTTGCCAAGTTGCTTCCATAAAGCGATATGTAGGGGATAAGCTTGGAGAACAACTATATACGATTGATTTAATTTGCCATGGGACACCATCTCCTAAATTACTTGAATTGTTTTTAAAGCAGTATGGTTTGTCATTGGATAAACTTAATAATATATCGTTTCGACATAAATTTAAGTTTCAAGTAGATGGGGATTGTAAATCGATTGTGACAGATGGAGTAAGCGATAGATATTCCACCGCTTTTCTAAATGGATTAACGTACACAGAAAATTGTTACAATTGTATTTATGCTCAAGGAAAAAGAGTTTCTGATTTGACGATTGGCGACTCTTGGGGGAGCGAGATAAATGATTATGAAATTAAAGCAGGAATTTCGTTAGTGCTTTGTATGAGCGAAAAGGGTTCTGACTTATTAAAGAACTCTTCACTTCATCTTGAAGCAGTTGATTTAAACAATGCGATTTTTCATAATCATCAACTAGAGTCTCCAGTGAAAAAGCCTGATAAACGTGAAGTGTTCTTTGGCGGTATAAAAAAAGGATATAGATTTAATAATATGGTTTATAAGTCTTTTCCGAAGCAGTGTTTAAGACAAGATATCAAGGGAATTTTAATAAAAATGCATATTATTAAGAATTAGAGTTTAAGTTTATTCGATATATTATGATGTATATGTAGAAATCGCTCAATGTGAGCGTGCCACACGGACCTTTTATCTCATGAATTTAGAGGGTGCGTAAGGTACGCATAATGGAGTGTTTACGAACGGACGGTAGCAAATAGTATTTTTAGTGTAGGGGTTACTGTCCATGAGGCTCTCTTTAGGATCAAATCGGACAAATTATACGAATCGCGCGATTTGTACAAAATGAATTTGAAGTAATTATCTCACAATTTGGAGATGATATAAGGCATGCATCAAGCAGCATCCCCCAACGAGGTATCTCCCATGACTCCAGGACAAAGAGAATTTTTAGAAATATTAAAACATACCATGCATCCTGTCCCCAATCATGTGCAGTATGACGACACCATTGACTGGACATCGGTTTTTGGCGAGGCCGTGAACCAGAACCTTCTGCCCCTTATTTACAATGCCGCGAGCGATTACCCTGGCTTTTCGGAATTTGATGAAGCGCATCCGGAAAACATGATGCATACGGTCAAAATGGTGAGCGCGCAGGCACAGCGCACTTCGGCGTTTTTAGCGCTTTACAGAGCGTTCCTGGAAGCGGGGATTTCTCCGATTGTGGTGAAAGGAATTGTTTGCCGCTCGCTTTATGGGGAGCTGCAGGATTTTCGGCTGTCCGGTGATGAAGATATTTTGATTGAGCCGAAGGATTTTGAGGCTGTTGACGAGGTTCTTAATGCACATGGGTATCATACGGATGAGGTGGCTGACAGGGATATGGCCACGGTGCAGGAGGTTACATTTTGCAATGAGGAAACCGGTCTGACTGTGGAGGTGCACCTGAATCCGTTTGGAGAAAGCAATCCAGTTCGCTCAAAGATGAATATGTGGTTCAGGGATTCGTTTGCATCAGCAGAGGCTCTGGAAATGGAGGGGGTGCAGCTGCGGGTTCTTTCGCCTACAGAAAATCTGTTGTTTCTGCTGTTCCATGCGTTTAAACATTTCCTGGCGGCGGGGATGGGAGTGCGTTTGGTGCTTGACGCGCTGCTGTACATGGAGAAATATTCGGATTGCGTTGACTGGAAAGACATAATTCGCGCGCTGGAGGATGTCAGGGCGACGACATTTGCGGCGGATTTAATAGCCATAGGAAATAAATACCTTGGGTTTGACCTGGCAATAGAGGGGTTGAATCAGCCGGTATCTCCGGATGAGCTGTTGGAAGATATGCTGCTAAGAGGAACTTTCGGCGTGTCTACGCAGATTGACGCGGATGTGGCCAGATTTACAGAGTTAGCCGTGGAAGGAAAGAGAGGCAGCAAAATAACGGATACATTTTATCTGATATTTCCGTCATGGGATCAGTGGAAAAGCTTCAAACCGTATCTGGTGGACAGGCCGTGGATGCTGCCGGTGGAGTGGTTCAGAAGGGTGGGACGTTATTTGCGGAAGCGAAAGGCTGTCGATCTTTCTGAGAGCCGTAGGATTGCGGAGCGAAGGATAGAGTTGATGAAGAGGTATGGGGTGGTTTGAGGGAAAGCGCATTAGGCAGATAGCTATAAGACGAAACATAAGAAAAAACGAAGAGAGGAAACTGATTTATGGATTATGTATTCATAGACACAAATATATGGCTTTCACTATTTCACTTTACGAAGAATGACTTAAAACAATTTGAAAAATTAAAAACTCTTGTTGGTGCTGAGATTAAGCTGATTGTTCCGTCGCAGCTTCAGGATGAATTGAGGAAAAATCGTGAAGCCAAACTAAAGGATTCACTGAAGGATTTTTCTATAAAGAAACCAAATGTTCCTGCCTTTGCGAAGGAATACACAGAGTTTGATGATTTCAACAAAGCTTATAATGAAACAGAGAAGAAATTTAAGATATGGAAAGATAGAATCGAAGCTGATATCAGCGCAGAGACAACTCCCGCTGATAAAGTGATTTCTGATTTTTTTCATGTTGCTGGAATCGTTCCCTGTGATGAGTCTATGGTTGCAGCGGCTTATGATAGATATAACAGGGGAAACCCGCCGGGAAAAAATACTAAGTATGGTGATGCTATTAACTGGGAGTGTCTTCTTAGAAGCGTGCCAGATAAACATGATTTGTATTTAGTTAGTGCAGATAAAGACTATCGTTCTTTGCTTTCGGAAAAGGAGATGAATCCTTTCCTGATAAAAGAGTGGCGGGAAAAGAAAAACGCAGAGGTTCATTTTTTTGTATCCCTGGTAGATTTCCTGAATACAAAGTTCGAAGAAATACAGCTAAGAGATGAGCAGCTAAGACAAGGATTGATAGATGGTCTTTTGAATAGCCATAATTACGCAACTACGCACCTAATTATAAAGGGCTTATCCGGATTTAATGCTTGGACAGAAGAACAGTTGGAAGCATTATGCAAAGCAGTGGTTGAAAATAGCCAAGTTGGTAATATTCTTGGCGATATAGATGTACTGCGGTTTTATAGTGGCATTCTTTCTAATGTGAATTACGGTAAACTCAGTGATTGCTATACCAAAAAGGTAATGCAGTATGTGTTTGACATTGTTGAAGCTCCTGATGTGACTGCTGATTATGAAGCAGAGATGGATATGTTGAATATCCAGTAAAAAACTCCGTGTGCGCATCTGTGCACCTCACGGGTGGGAAACCGTTAAGATGGAGAATATTATATGCATTCCTCACAGGATAATCTGATCTGGCATATAGAAAAATACAGAAAAAAGCGGGGACTGAGTTACCTGGAGCTGTCCAATCAGCTGCACATTCCCTACACGACGCTGACAGAGACCCTGCGGGGAAAGCGGGTGCCGCGGATTGACACGGTGGATATTCTGGCGGACGCGATGGGGCTGGATACGTATGAGCTGTTTTTGCCGCCGGAGGGAGCAAAGAAAAAGGCGGAGACGAATGGACTGGAGGAGGGATTGCTGGAGTCGGTCAGAGAGCTGCCGGACAAAAAGAAGGAGCTGTTGAGGATGTATCTGGATTGCTTGGAGGAGATTGATTAGGCTTTGCGGATGGCGAGATGGAGATTGATATGATATCAATGAATTTACATATACAGATGTGAATGAAGCGATGGAAAAGGAAAAGTATTTCTTCAGGTAAATAAGAAAGGTAAATCAGCGGTAAATGCAAAATCGGAAGATAAGGCGAACCTGCACCATGAATAAACACCTCAACTGGCTCTTCAGAATTTTATTTCTCCTGAATATCGGCGCGATCTTCTTCCTCACCTTCCAGTCGCGGGCGGACACCCTGGCGATGTCGAAGCAGGTGCGGGATATCACGGCGCAGACAGTGGCGGGCTCGGCGGAAGCGGCCAGCGCAGCCTGGTGGTACAATCTGAAAAATTTCAGGCAGCTGGCGCATTTGCCGGAATATTTTGCGCTGGGCTGCACGGGGCTTTTAGCGGTCAGGACTTTTCGCGCCGCGGATATGCCGTTTGGGCGAAGGCGCCGGGGCGGTGCGCCTGCGGAATATTCCCGCGCCGGGAGGCTTCTGCTTCATTGCGTGTACGCCTGGGTTTGCTGCCTGGGCGTTTCCTGTTTGGACCAGGCCTGTAAGCATTTTCTGCCCACGAGGGAGTTCAGTCTGGGGGATATGGGGTTTGATTTGCTGGGATATACCTGCGGGATACTGGCGGTTTGCGGAGGCTTGAAGCTTTGGGAAATATGGGCTGCGCATAAGATGAGGAAGGGGAATTATAGCTGATATGGAGTTGAACGATCATCAGAAAAAGTGTCATTCCTTTTTTAAGGACATCGAAAAGGGCGGGGAGATATTTGTTCATTTTGATTCCTTCCCGTCACAGGAGGACGGGTTCCGATTGCTGGAAAACTATGACGGTGAATATGGCAGGACGGATCTGAAGCTGACGATTGTGACGGAAGATATGCTCGAATATGATGTTGAGACGCTGGAAGGAGACAGAATCGCTCAGGTGTAGAAATCGCTCAATGTGAGCACGCTGCACGGAACTTTTGAGCAGCCGTGCCG
>JAJPXG010000033.1 GCA_021205565.1 Lachnospiraceae bacterium
TTTTGAAGAACACCACTGACGTGGTGGCTACGCATTCCTGCTCTGCGGAACGCTGATAACCAATGTGAAGAAACTACGCTTCTATACTTACATTAATTCTAAAATCTCTATTCCATCACTCCAAGGCTGTTGATCCATTCTTCCATTTCGTCTTTTGATGTACTTGCTGCAAAGCGGGAACCATCCAGCCAGATTGTTTCCTCTGTCGTCATATCATGAAGATGGTTTTCTGCTGTTCCAATTCCACTGCTGCCTGAGGTGCAGAATGGTATCATCGTGATTCCTGAGAAATCATAACTTTCCATAAAAGTATCAATGATACGCGGCTCTTCTCCCCACCAAATCGGAAACGCCACAAATACAGTATCATAATCCTGTATGTTTTCTATTTCGCCATCAATAGCGGGGCGGCAGGAGCTGTCATTCTGCTCCAGATTGGCACGGCAGTCGTCCACACTGTAATTCAGGTCATCATCAGAATACGGTTCCTCCGGTATAATCTCGTAAAGATCCGCTCCCGTAATTTCGGCTACATATTCAGCCAGTGTTGCCGTATTGCCGGTACAGGAAAAATAAGCTACGAGAATATGAGAGGAAGATCCGGTTTCATCGGTATCATTCGTTGAAGCTGTTTCAGATTCTTCTGTTGCCTGTGCTTCGGCTAAGTCCGATTCGGTTATTGTTTCATCGGAAGCGGATTCTTCCTGCTGCTCTGTTGGCGCAGTGCTTTCCTGTGAATCCACGCTGCTGTTGGTCTGTCCACAGGCAGTCGCGCTCCATGTTATGCAAAAGCAAAGCAGCATTACGATCCATTTTTTCATGTCCTAATCTCCTCGTATAATAAGATTGTTATGCGTTCAGATTTTCATCTTAAAATTTATTTTTCCCAATTCTTTCCGAAATTCGTCTGCTCGGTTTCCACATGACCCCTATGTCCGTGAACGGTGCAGGAATTAAGAGCTGCTTCCAGTTCGGAAAATTCATCCTCACTCAATTCCACGTTCCAGCTGCCGAGGTTTTCCAAAATCCGCTCTTGATTTTTTGAGCCTGGAATCGGCACAACATTCGGATATTTGCACAGCATCCAGGCAAGGGAAATCTGTGCCATGGTGGACTGCTTTTGTTCGGAAAATTTCTTCAGTACATCAAGGATTGGCTGGTTTGCGACAATATTTTTCTGCGTGAGCTGCGGTGTAAATTTTCTGACATCATCCCCTTCGAACTTTGTCTGGGTGGTCACCTTTCCGGAAAGGAAGCCGCTTGCGACAGGAGAAAACGGAACAACACCGATATGATGCTCTAAGCAATAAGGGAAAATATCTTCCTCGCAATCCCGCTCTAAAATATTATAAATATTTTGAACAGCGGTAACAGGGCAGATCTGGTTTGCCCTGTCAAGAGTCGCCGTGGAAACCTGCGACAACCCCCATCCTCTGATAAGGCCCTCAGAGATAAAACGCTGCATGACATCTGCCACAGCTTCCACCGGAACCCGTTCATTGATTCGATGAAGATAATACAGGTCAATATAGTCTGTACGAAGATTTTTCATGGATGCTTCCAGATGCCGCCGGACATCCTCATACAAGTCTCCGCTTGAAAGAGCATCCTGCGGCTCAATGTGAAATTTGGTTGCCAGTATAACTTCTTTCCGGAATGGTTCTATAGCTTTTCCGACAAGCTGTTCATTATGCCCCGGATAAAACATTTCTTTCCCGTAGCTTTCCGCTGTGTCAAAAAATATACATCCGAAATCATGGGCCGCCCGAATTGCGCCAATGGCATAACCTTCCTCCGGTACAGCACCATACCCGTGGGAAAATCCCATGCAGCCCATGCCAACCGGAGATACCTCTATTTTTCCAATTTTACGATAGTTCATAAAGAATCCCCCTTTTGATAATCTACAGAGTTATTTCAGCTTTCCGTATTCCTCATCCGATACCGGCTCACACCACTCATTGAAACCGTTTTCTCCCGGCACTTCCACTGCAAGATGAGAAAACCAGCTGTCCGGCGCGGCTCCGTGCCAGTGCTTCACACCAGCAGGAATGTTGATGCAGTCGCCAGGTTTCATCTCCACAGCTTCTTTGCCCCACTCCTGATAGTAGCCACGTCCGGCCACACAAATCAAAATCTGGCCGCCGCCTTTGTCGGCATGATGGATATGCCAGTTGTTGCGACAGCCCGGCTCAAAAGTTACGTTGCAAATACCGACCTGACTGGCCGAGATCGGTGCCAGGTAGCTCTGTCCGATGAAATACTGCGCATACGCATCATTCGGTGCGCCGATGTGGAAAACCATTTCCGCAGCGTGAGCCGCTTTTGCGTCAGCCGGTTCTGTTCCCTCTGTCCAGATTTCTTTTGCCATGTTGAACACGGCCCAGCCTTTCGGCCAGCCAACATAGAATGCGGCATGAGTAATGATTGCCGCAATTTCTTTTCTGGTTACACCTGCCTTTTTCGCATTTTCCAGATGGAATTTCAGCGAAGAGTCGGTGATCCCGGAAGACATCAGTGCCACCACTGTGATGATGCAGCGTGTCTTATGGTTAATGTCCGGATTGTTCCAGTCTTCTCCAAAAAGAATATCGTCATTGAAGTGCGCAAAATCCGGCGCGAATCCTCCCAGGGCATCCCGCCCCGCAGTCTGTACAATTTTCTTCATAAAAATCCTCCGGTCTAATTCCTGATATATTTCATGTCCTCATTGGGCAGTCCATCCACATCTGAAACAAATCGTCCCGCCTCCATGTGAAGGTCGTATTTTTCTCTTAATTCGGAGATTTTCCTCATCATAGGAGATGCATGATGCACATCAATCGCGGCCTGATCTCTCCAGGCATCAATGAGTAATACAGTCTCCGGATCGTCTATCGGGATGAAATATTCATAACAAATGTTTCCTTCCTCGGCGCGGATTGCAGCTACCGTCCCGCTTTCTATCATTTCCTGTGCGAATTTTCTCGCTTTTCCTTTTTCCCCTTTGTAATATAGATTGACTGAAATTGCCATAATTGTTTTCCTCACTTTCCGCTGAACACCGGGAAATAGCTGTACTCGCCGTAGTCCCTTATTTTCTCCATTGCCATCAGTGACTTCATATCTTCATCGGATATTGTGAAATCCACATCTGCATTGCTTCTCATGTGATCTGGGTTTCCGGTTTTAGGGAGAGAGATCAGCCCCAGCTGGAGGGTATACCGGATACAGATCTGCGGCACTGTCACCCCGTATTTTTCCGCCATGTTCTCAATCTCCGGATTCTTCAGAATCTTTCCGTGGGCAATCGGAGAGTAGGCTTCTACCTTTATTCCCTTGCTTTCGCTGTATGCAATCAGTTCATGTGGTGTGTTGCTGATATGCGCCAGTACCTGGTTGACAGCCGGCCGGATGGTACAGCCGCTTAAAAGGTTATCAATGTCCGGCTGCTCAAAATTGGCGATTCCGATGCTGCGGAGTTTCCCGGCTTTTACTGCATCCTCCAGTGCTCTCCATGCTTCCAGATTTCCTCCATCGTAGGAACGCTTATCCTCCCGGAATTTTGCCCACGGCTGCGGGCTGTGGATCAGCATCAGGTCAATATAACCAATGTCCATTTTCCGAAGTGACTCATCGATTGCAGCCACAGCATCTTGGTAAGTCTTCATTTCTGCGGCCAGTTTTGTCGTCACGAAAATTTCATCCCGAGGCAGGCCGCAGGTACGCACACCTTCCCCGACACCCCGTTCATTTTCATAAGCCTCTGCCGTATCAATATGCCGGTAACCGATTTTTACAGCATCACGAACCGTCTGCGCCACCTTGTCGTCATCAATCAGCCAGGTGCCCAGCCCCAGCTTTGGAATCTGAATGCCGCCTGATAAAGTGTATGTTTCGTTCAGTATCATCTCTTGTCCCTCCTTACAGTGTTTCAACCCATTTTTTCAGGTCTGCGGCAGACACCCTGCCATTGAAAAGTTTTCCTGTCACAATCTCCGTGTCCGAAGATACAGATGGCTTCAGGCAATTCGCTGTCCGCCCAAATCCACTGCCGCCGGACGTGGCAAACAGCACGATTTCCTTCCCGGAAAAATCATAAGCCTCCAGGAATGTGTTGACAATCGTAGGGGCGATTCCCCACCAGATCGGGAAGCCAAGGAAAATGGTATCGTAATCCACGATCCTGGCATCCTTATCTGCAAGTTCTGGACGTCCGGAGAGGTTATTCATCTCAACGGAACTTCTGGATTTTTTATTCGTCCAGTCCAGATCTTCGTTTGTATAGGGGGCTTCCGGCCGGATTTCATACAGATCTGCTCCGGCTGCCTGTGCCAGTTTTTTCGCCACACCCGCAGTCACACCGCTGGCAGAAAAATATGCGACTAATTTTTTTGCTGTCATATTGAATTCCTCCTTACGTTTGATACGTTGTTTATTGTACCTTATTTTGTTCCGTTTTCAGCTGATAAATCAGGTAATCAACCTGATCGACCAGCTGCTGTTTCCCATGCAGTTCTTCCATCAGGTCACCCCGGATTCTTCTCAGGATTTTCAGTTTTTCTTCTGGTGTTTTTTCTCCGGAATCGATGGATTCCGTGATTTCTAATATCGTCATGGGCATCCCTCCTCGCAAAAAAGAAAACGGGTATGGATTTGATACCTTCCGTATCTCCTCCATACCCATATTATAATTTGCTGGCGTTCCCGTATCAAATACTTAGTTTCTATCAGTCACTTATGCCCAAAAGGCATTTCACTTCTTCTACAAACCGCTTTACAGCCGGAGTAAGCGGTTGCTCCCGTTTCCAGGCAAATACACTGTCAGACAGAATCTCAGGGGAAAGCGGTCGGCTGACGATTTTCTCATCATCCCAAAATGGAATCGCACCTTCAATTACAATAGAATATCCCAGGCCCGCCTGTACCATCAGAGCACCATTGGTAGAGAGATTGCTTGTGAACATTATCTGCTCTTCAGAAAACGCATCCCCCAGCCAGTTGGAAAGCTCATTGCGGACATTAGCGCGGGCAGGAAGGACCAGGGGTTTTCCCTTCAGATCACCAGCACAAATGGATTCCTTTGCGGCAAGCGGATCGTCCGGCCTTATCAGGGTCACCCACCGTTCCTTATGTTCCAGCCGCAGGAAATCAAACTTTTCTATATCAATCGGTTCCAACAGGAT
>JAJPXG010000099.1 GCA_021205565.1 Lachnospiraceae bacterium
CACACCTCATAGCCCTGCGCCATTAAGAAGGTGTAAGCCATGCCGCCGCCGATGATCAGGGTATCGCACTTCTCCAGCAGGTTGGAGATGACGTTCAGCTTGTCAGCCACCTTTGCGCCGCCTAAGATTGCCACAAAGGGTCTCACCGGATTCTCAACAGCGTTGCCTAAGAAGTTGATCTCCTTCTCCATCAGATAGCCAACCGCGCAGTTGCCGCCCTTGGCGCGGACATACTCCGTCACACCAGCTACGGAAGCGTGTGCTCTGTGGGAGGAACCGAATGCGTCGCATACATAGTCATCGCACAGATCCGCCAGCTCCTGGCTGAACTGGGCGCCGTTCTTGGTCTCCTCAGCGCCGCGGAAACGGGTGTTCTGCAGTAAAATCACATCGCCGGGCTGCATGGCTTCTACAGCTGCGGTAGCTGCTTCGCCGGTTACGTTGTAGTCCGCCACAAATTTCACTTCCTTGCCGAGCTTCTCGCTCAGTCTCTTCGCTACAGGTGCTAAGGACTCACCCTCGTTGGGGCCGTTTTTCACCTTACCTAAATGAGAGCAGAGAATCACCTTGCCTCCGTCGTTGACAAGTTTCTGAATGGTGGGCAGAGCCGCTACAATACGGGTCTCGTCCGTGATCTCTCCGTTCTTTAACGGTACATTGAAGTCGCATCTGACCAGGACTCTCTTCCCGGCCGCGTTGAAATCGTCTACGGATTTTTTATTCAATCCCATGTTTTAAAACCTCCAAAACTTTGATTACATGAAAACGGGTCCGGTCCTAGGACCGGACCCGTTCAGGTCTGTTTAATTCTTTTATTATTCACATCCGCTTCCACTCCATGCGCAAAAGCATCTGCTTTGCATCTGACGCAGTAAAAATCGCTGCTCATCTTTTTGCTTATGGGGTGGAAGTGACTGATTCTCAGTCAACTTGAATGATATAATCAGCCCCTTACAAGCAAAAACCGCTTGACGTGTCTGTTTATATCAATCAAGTCGTCTGTGAATAGTAACATTTGTTATGCCAACTCGCTGAAATACTTAATGGTACGAACCATCTGAGAGGTATAGGAGTTCTCATTGTCATACCAGGAAACAACCTGTACCAGATTGTCAGCGCCAACCATGGTCTGGGTAGCATCGAAGATGGAACCATAGGTGCTGCCTACGATATCGCTGGAAACGATCTCATCCTCGTTGTAGCCGAAGGACTCGTTGGAAGCAGCCTTCATCGCCGCGTTGATCTCTTCCTTGGTTACGCTCTTCTCAACGGTAGCTACCAGGATCGTGGTGGAACCGGTGGGAGTGGGAACACGCTGTGCGGAGCCGATCAGCTTGCCGTTCAGCTCAGGAATAACAAGACCGATAGCCTTGGCAGCGCCGGTGGAGTTCGGTACGATATTGACAGCACCCGCACGGCTTCTTCTTAAGTCACCCTTTCTCTGCGGTCCGTCAAGGATCATCTGGTCGCCGGTGTAAGCATGAATGGTACTCATGATACCGGACTTGATGCCGGCCAGATCATTTAATGCCTTCGCCATGGGAGCCAGGCAGTTGGTGGTGCAGCTCGCGGCGGAAATGATGGTATCCTCAGGTGTCAAGGTGGTGTGGTTTACATTGTAAACGATGGTGGGAAGATCATTGCCTGCGGGAGCGGAAATGACAACCTTACGAGCACCGGCGTTGATGTGTGCCTGTGCCTTAGCCTTGCTGGTATAGAAACCGGAGCACTCCAGAACGACGTCGATCTTTAACTCACCCCACGGGCAGTTGTTGGCATCGGGCTCTTTGTAAATCTTCAGGGTCTTGCCATCTACGGTAATGGTGTCCTCACCGGCGGAAACGGTATCTGCCAGAGCATATTTGCCCTGAGAGGAATCATACTTTAACAAATGCGCCAGCATCTTGGGGCTTGTCAAGTCATTGATCGCCACTACTTCATAACCTTCTGCACCAAACATCTGTCTGAATGCAAGGCGGCCGATACGGCCGAAACCATTAATTGCTACTCTTACTGCCATTTTTAATTTCCTCCTGAAATTTTTTCATGTTATCGTTGACAGCTGCTTTCCTTCGCATAAACCAAAACATACGGCTGTCCGCACGTTTGGCGTCTCACTCCAGCCGCTGCAGACCGGACATCCCGGGCCACAACAAAAAGTGCTGCAAACAATAGCATTTGATTACAACATTGATAAAATTATATCAGTACTGTTATTGTACCCGTTTTTCCTATATTTGGCAAGTCCCCGTATGCACTTTTTAAGAAATTTTTACTGGATTTTTGACATTCATACAGGATTTGTGTATACTTACTTCGAAATGATAGTAAAAACGATTACGCATATCAGCAAGCGAAAGGAGCACTTTATGCCCTGCCTGATTGATTCCCATATACACACTTCCTTCTCCGGCGACTCAGTCGCTCCCATGGAGGAAACGATCCTTACCGCCATTCGCAAAGGTCTTCGGGACATCTGCTTTACAGAGCATCTGGATCTGGATTATCCGGGCGGCGAGGACTGCCCGGCAGATACCTTTCTGCTGGATCTCAGCGCCTATCACCAACAGTTTGTACAACTTCAGGAAAAATATACCGACCAGATTCACATGCGCTTCGGCCTGGAACTCGGTTTGCAGCCGCACCTTGCCGCAAAACACCGGGCGCTTCTTAAGGAATGGCCTTTCGACTTTGTCATCGGCTCTGTACACGTTGTCCACGGTCAGGATCCCTATTATCCCGTCTTTTATCAGGGGCGCCAAGAGACTGACTGCTACAGGGAATATTTTGAATGTGTCCTGGAAAATATTAACGCATTTGACCGTTACGATTCCTTCGGCCACCTGGATTATATCGTGCGTTACGGGCCGACAAAGGACGCAAACTACACCTTCGAACAGTATCAGGATATTCTGGATGAAATCTTAAAAAAGCTGGCTCTGAGAGGCAAAGCATTAGAATGTAACACCGGCGCAATCCGCTGCGGTTTGAGGGACTTAAATCCGTCTCTTCCTATATTAAAACGGTTCCGGCAGTTTGGCGGAGAGTTTGTGACGCTTGGAAGTGACGCCCATACGACAGATCGGCTCGCTGATGGCTTTGACCGTGCCTGTGAGGTATTAAAGCAGGCCGGGTTTTCTTATTACACTGTCTATGAAAACAGACACCCCCGGTTTGTGAAGCTTTAGTTTGTAAAGTCCCGGCATATTGAAACCGTTTTCCAAATATAATGAATCAACAACTCCCGGCAGCGGCAGCTTAAGGAAGGCGATTCATGAAAAAGCATCCTGTTCTGACAGGCACCCTGATTTTGTCCGGTGCAAGCTTTCTATCCCGGCTCATCGGCTTTCTGTATCGGATTTATCAGTCCCGGACATTTGGCGCTCAGGCGGTCTGCGTTTAACAAATGACCGCGCCTGTGACCGCCATGGTCATGGCCATAAGCTGCTCCGGTGTGCAGACTGCTCTGTCCAAACGAATCGCAGAGCTTCCTGACAGTCAGAGGCGTTTAAAAAGGACCTACCTTATTGTCTCTCTCTTCTTCAGCACAGGCCTTTCTGTGCTTCTTGCGCTCCTGGTACTTGTCTATTCCAATTTTCTTACCAATGAATATCTGAAGGAGCCGCAAACGGAAGCACTCTTAAAAATCATGGCTCTGTCCTTTCCGCCAGCCGCCATTCACAGCTGCTTTGCCGGTTATTGGCTCGGACAGCAAAAGGCCAGATTTCCGGCTTTTTGTCAGTTGATCGAGCAAATTGTACGTGTGGGTACCGTCATCATACTGTGTGAGTCTGCCAAAGTGCACGGAACGGATATTTCACTGCAATTTGCCGTGATTGGCTCCGTTGCCGGTGAGCTTGCAGCTGTCTGCGTCTGCCTTTTATGCGCCCTCCTTGTGGGTGTTTTCACGCCCCGGCTTTCCGGCCTCCAAAGCACTGATAAAATCCATTCTTCCAGACTGATGAATACAGGGGCTCTTCATAATATCACTTTCTGCACGGGGCAGCTCTTCTCCATGGCCATTCCTCTTTCATTAAACCGTCTTGCTATGAATTTTCTGCAGAGCGTGGAAGCCGTACGCATTCCGCTTTCATTAAGGCTCTTTGGATATTCCGACACGGAAGCGCTGACCATCTACGGCATTCTGACCGGCATCGTACTGCCTGTCCTCTTTTTTCCGGGTGCTGTCATCGGTCCGTTCAATCAGATGCTGCTGCCCACTGTTTCACAGGCTCATGGCCGTAAAGATTATACAAAAATCCGGACCATTACCCTCAATACCAGCTTTATTCTCGTATTTCTGGGTGTATTCTGCTCCCTGACCTTATTTTTATTTTCAGATTTTCTGGGAAACAGAGTCTTTCAGGAACCGCTGGCCGCCGGATATATCCGCTCGCTCTGCCTTATCTGTCCCCTGCTGTATCTCAATCAGATTTTATCCGGTATTCTGCAGGGACTGGGAGACGCGTTCGGTGTCTTTTTTATCAATACCTTCAGCGTCTTTGTCCGTCTTTGTTTTATATTTTTCTACATTCCGCAGATCGGAATCAGGGGATATTTTTACGGACTGCTCTTTTCGCAGCTGGCCGCCGCCGTGTTTTTCCTGTATAAATGTCTGAAACTCTGCCGAAATACACGAAAACCATTTGCAAAACAGAGATAAATATAATATTATGATGATACCAGTGGATAAAGGTCATGAATGGAGCGCTTGCGCTCCAATTCACGACCTTAAGACACGCCAAAACACGAGAAAGGAGCCATTTTGACTGTTTTTTGGTCGAAATGAGCGGATTTCGAGTGGTTTTCGGATTTCGAGAACACATAGTGTGAAGAAATCCGTGTATCATCATAGCTTACAGCAAAGGAGAACCCCACAAAATGAGTTTTGTATACGACAAGCTGCTGCCCACCCCGCAGGAGATTCTCGCTGCATACCCGCTGCCGGAGCATCTGGCGAAAGTCAAAGCCTTAAGAGACGCTGAGATCCGGGCCGTTCTGGAAGGAAAAAGCGACAAGTTCCTGGTCATTATCGGGCCCTGCAGTGCGGATAATGAGGACGCGGTCTGTCATTATATCACC
>JAJPXG010000148.1:0-4222 GCA_021205565.1 Lachnospiraceae bacterium
GCCGGCAGGCAGTGCAGGTAGAGCGCCTTGCCGTCTTTTGTCAGGGACATCATCTCTTCCGTGCAGCTCCAGTCCTTATGCTCTGCATTTTGTGCGAGCAGCTCTTTCTCCAGCGCGTCGATGCCGGCCTGATCGCCCTGTGCGTAGAGTTCGGTTCTCTTCTCCATCGCGGCAAAGGGAGCCCAGCTCTTCGGGTAGACGATATCGGCATCCTTGAAGGCCTCCTCCATTGTAGCCACCTTTTTGTAGGAACCGCCGGACTTCTCTGCGTTCGCGGCTGCAACCGCCTCGACCTCCGGGAAGACATCGTAGCCCTCCGGGTGCGCAAGCACGACATCCATGCCGAAGCGGGTCATCAGGCCGATGACGCCCTGCGGGACGGAAAGCGGCTTGCCGTAGGACGGAGAGTAGGCCCAGGTCATCGCGATCTTTTTGCCCTTCAGATTCTCTACACCGCCGAACTCATGGATGATGTGGAGCATGTCGGCCATCACCTGCGTCGGGTGATCGATATCGCACTGCAGGTTGACAAGCGTCGGCTTCTGTTCGAGAACGCCATCCCTGTGCCCCTGCGTTACCGCATCAACGACGCCATGCATGTAAGAATTTCCTTTTCCAATGTACATATCATCGCGGATGCCGATGACGTCCGCCATGAAGGAGATCATATTCGCTGTCTCGCGTACGGTCTCGCCATGGGCAATCTGTGACTTGCCCTCATCAAGATCCTGCACCTCGAGGCCGAGCAGATTGCAGGCCGAGGCGAAGGAAAAACGGGTGCGCGTCGAGTTGTCCCGGAAAAGGCTGATGCCGAGGCCGCTTTCGAAGACCTTGGTGGAAATGTTGTGCTCACGCAGGTAGCGGAGCGCGTCGGCGACCGTGAAGACCGCCTCGATCTCATCATCCGTCTTCTCCCAGGTGAGGAAGAAGTCGCCCTCGTACATATCCTTAAAATTCAGCGAATTCAGCTTGTCGATGTAATCCTGTAATGTTTTCATGTCAATCCTCCTAAATTTTTTTGATGATATACGGATTTCTTCGCACTGCGTGCTCTCGAAATCCTGAAAACATTCGCAATCCGCCCTATCGGGCTACTTGCTCATGTTTTGGCGGGTCTGAAGGTCATAAATGCAGATGTGAGCATCTGATTTCTGACTTTCAGACCCTGGTATCATCAAAGTATTTCGTCGGCAGCAGCGCGTAGACGGCAGCGCAGGTTACAAGATCCTGCTTCCAGGTCTTTTCATTCGGCGCATGTGCCTGCGCCTCTGCGCCGGGGCCAAAGCCAATGCAGGGGATGCCGTTGCGACCCATGATCGAGACGCCGTTCGTCGAAAAGGTCCACTTGTCAACCAGCGGGCGGGACTGACGCATCCCGAGGGTCTCCGGTGCGCCAGTGCGCTGTTCACCGAACAGGCTCACATGAGCGGCTTCGAGCGCTTTTGTAACCTTGTGATCCTTCGGAATCGCCCAGGTCGGGAAATAGCACTCGATCTCGTAGACACAGCCGGTGTAGGACGGACGGTCATAATTGTACATGGAAACTACGACATCTTCGCCGTATTTCTGCACGGACGGGAGCGCACGAATTTCGTCAAGGCAGCTCTCCCACGTTTCACCGTAGGTCATACGGCGGTCGAGAGAGACTGCGCACGAGTCCGCCACCGCACAGCGACTCGGGGAGGTGTAAAAGATCTGCGAAACCGTCACAGTACCCTTTCCAAGGAAACGCGCCTCCTCCCCGCCGGGATTGTATTTCGGGTCGAGCATCTTTACCAGACCCTTGATCTCCGTTCCGTCCTCTGCATCGTTTTCATTCAATGCGCGGACATCCTGAAGAATGTCAGCCATTTTGTAAATCGCATTGTCGCCGCGTTCCGGCGCGGAACCGTGGCACGATACGCCGTGTACATCGACGCGGATCTCCATGCGGCCCCTCTGCCCACGATAGATGCCGCCGTCGGTCGGCTCGGTCGAGACGACGAACTCCGGACGGATCCTGTCTTCATTGATAATATACTGCCAGCAGAGACCATCACAGTCCTCCTCCTGGACGGAGCCAACGACCATGATCTTACATCCCTCCGGGATCAGATCAAGATCCTTCATGATGCGTACGCCGTAGACACTGGAGACGATGCCGCCCAGCTGATCGGAAGTGCCGCGCCCGCCGATCTCGGTCTCATTTTCGTAGCCCTTGTAGGGGTCAAAGTTCCAGTTGTCGATATTGCCGATACCGACCGTGTCAATGTGCGCATCATAGGCAATGATCCGATCCCCGGAACCCATGTAGCCAATCACATTGCCCTGCGGATCGATTGTGACCTCGTCAAAGCCGACCTTTCGCATCTCAGCCGCGATCGTGTCAATGTGCGCCTTTTCATCGCAGCTCTCGCCCGGATTGCGGACGATCGCACGCAGAAAGGCGACCATATCCTTTTCGTAGCCTTTCGCTGCATTTCTGATTTTCTCTTCCATAACTTTACCTCCGGTTTTACTTATTAATATTTACGTAATTATACAACGTATATTTGGAAATACCAAAATGCTCCGCGATCCGGTCGCCGGCTTTCGTGATAAGGAAGGCACCGGCATCGTTCAGAAAATGGATCGCCCGGATTTTTTCTTCGCGGTTCATCAGCGGCGCCGGTACGCCGACGCTTAAATCGGCCTGATTGATCAGTTCATCGAGCAGGCTGTTAACGTCAAGCGGTACGGTGCCCGGCTCTGCGGAGCCGCACTCCGTCTCCTCCGACTGTATACCGGTCAGGTAGTGAATACTGTTCTCTAATGCGAGAAGGTTCGTAATGTCATAGTTGATCGAAAAAATATAGTGCGGCATACCGGAATCGTCGTTGATATAGAGAGTGCTGCACCGCAGAATGCGTCCGGATGCGGTCTTGGATAGATAGGCAAGGTGGTCTGTCATTGGCGAATCTGGATGCCGGATCGCTTTGAGCACGACACCGGAAAGTCCCTCGCCGACCGCGCGGCCGGTGACCTCCCCGTTCTCGATATAGACGATAGAGTCCTCGAAAGAATTCTTCGACAGGTCGTGGATCACCACCTCGCAGTCATTGCCAAACTGCGCGGCAAGTCCGTGTGCGATCTGCTTCAACAGTTCCAGCTTCGAATCAGGCATTCCAGTCACCCCATTCCTCTCTCTTTTCCTTTATGATATCATAATCAGTGGAAAAATCAATACGAAATTACAAAAATTTTTAGGTCGCAAATTTTTTTTGCAAATCGCATTGCAATTAGGCAGAATTGGTGATAAAATGAAATCGGAAAAGAGGGTCGTTATAAAAAATTGCCAAATTTTTTTAGAAAATTAAAAAAGAATAAAGGAGGGAAATCCATGCTGGTAATCGGAAATGGCTGGTTGGTGACAAGGGATATCACAAGTCCGTTCTATGACGACGGAGCGGTTGCGATGGACGAAGGCAGGATTCTGGAGCTCGGATCGACACAGACAATCAGGAAGAAATACATGAACGCGGACTTTATCGACGCCAAAGGGGGCGTGATTATGCCCGCGTTCATTAATACACACGAACATATCTACAGCGCGATGGCGCGGGGGCTTTCGATCAAGGGCTATAACCCGAAGGGCTTCCTCGATATCCTCGATGGGCAGTGGTGGACGATTGACCGGAAGCTGACACTCGAGCAGACTTACTGGAGCGCAATGGACACACTGATCCAGGGTATCCGCTGCGGCGTGACGACCGTTTTCGATCACCACGCGAGCTTCGGCCACATCACAGGGAGCCTGTTCCGGATCGCGGACGCAGCTAAGGAACTCGGTGTGCGTGCCTGCCTCTGCTACGAAGTTTCCGACCGCGACGGCATGGACAAGGCGCGGGAAGCCGTCGACGAGAACGCGGAGTTCATCCGCTATGCGCTGGCAGACGACAGTGACATGCTCGCGGCCATGATGGGTATGCACGCACAGTTCACAATCTCCGATGAGACTTTTGCCTATGCGGCGTCGAGAAAGCCGACTGAGGTCGGTTACCATATTCATGTAGCGGAAGGAATCGAGGATCTGCACGACTGTCTGAAGAAGCATGGCAAGCGCATCGTCGACCGGCTGATGGACTGCGGCGTACTGGGAGAGAAAACGCTGCTTGGACACTGCATTTACATCAACCCACATGAGATGGATTTGATTAAGGAGACAAATACGATGGTGGTACATAATCCGGAGTCCAATATGGGC
>JAJPXG010000148.1:4232-4949 GCA_021205565.1 Lachnospiraceae bacterium
TGCCTGTGGCTGCCCGCCGACGATGGAACTCGTGCACCGCGGCGTGCTGACCGGCCTTGGCACAGACGGCTATACCCACGACATGCTTGAATCCTACAAGGTTGCGAATATCCTGCACAAGCACCATCTCTGCGACGCGAATGCCGCCTGGGGCGAGGTACCGCAGATGCTGTTTGAGAACAACGCGAAAATCGCGAACCGTTATTTCAAGGCACCACTCGGCGTACTGAGGGCAGGAGCAGCCGCTGACGTGATCGTCGTTGACTATAACCCGCCGACGCATCTGGACGCCGACAATATCAACAGCCACATCCTGTTCGGCATGAGCGGACACGACGTGGTGACAACGGTCGCAAACGGCAAGGTGCTGATGAAGGACCGCAAGGTTCTCGTTGCAGATGTGGAGGAAGTGATGGCGAAGTGCCGCGAGTCTTCCGCAAAACTCTGGAAGAGTATTAACAGTTGAATCCTGAGAGGAGGAAAAGCTATGAGTGATGTGATGATCTGCATGCCCTTTGCGAAGCTGATGAACTGGGTACTGAAGGAGCATGATACAAAAGAAACCGTGTTTGGCGTGCGCCGCTCCTATAGGGCAAAGCCGGGGAAGGCGCAGGAACTCTTCGGACGGAAGCTGGAGACGCCGATCGGTCCGGCGGCCGGACCAAATAGCCAGATGGCGCAGAATATTATCGCGGCCTCCTACGCGGGCGGACGTTT
>JAJPXG010000016.1 GCA_021205565.1 Lachnospiraceae bacterium
GTATTGATTTATCAAGGTGCGATCCCATTTTTGCTATGGGAAGTTTGAGTTATTAAAATAGAGAAAAAAAGCATAATTAAATATAGAAATCGCTCACCGAAAACTCGTTTCATGGAATTTTGGATATGCACTGATGCTTTTGATCAAGGATACCTGCTGCTCAACACACTGGTCATAGGTTAAAATCTTCGTACACGAGATTGATAATGCACAATATTCGCACCCGTAAACAATACTACCGCAACCACAAAATGGAGCATAAATTGTGAACCCTAACTTTTTTACCCAAGAAGAAAAAATCAAAATGTTTGATGAAATTGCCGCCCATTATTACAACTGTAATTTTGGAAGTATGCCAAAGGCGGATATGGAACTGTTAATGTTCCGCTTTTATCTGGATAAACTGATGTCCCATGACTCTGATAGTGATGGCGCCATAGATTATAAAAACTGTTCGGATTATAAAATCAGCAAGGAACTAGGCATTACACAGCAACGGGTACGTAATCTGAAGATAAAAAAGCAGTTAATCTATCCTGTCGAATTCAGCTGGAAGGATGCGTTCGCATACCTGACAAAAAATGCCAGGTTCGATAAGACTACAAATAAAGTGGTTATCAGTATTCCCGATCCCAACCTGTATCTGGAGATTCAGAATTATCTGGAGGACAGCGGAGCTTATATTGAGAAGCAGTTAAACAGTAAGCTCCTTGTGATTCGGGCAGAATATTATATTGATCTCGTAATAGGGTTGGAAGAGCCTGATTCCAGAAAAAAAGTGATCCGTGAATTGAAAAAGTTTTTCCGGGAAAACGATAAAGATGAAGTATTCGATGAAAATGAAATCGGAAAGTCTATTATGAATGCTGCGCTTGATGTCACAACATTGGCTGCTAATCTGTCTTCACTCCTTTCACCTGCCAATGCGATCGGGACTGCTTTGGTTGGCTTATTAAAAAAGTCATGAGTACAGAATGTTGCCGGAAGACAGTTGCAGTAGAGCTATGAGCAGATCATAGCATTCATCCAGGGAGTTTTAAACGAATGAAACTATATACATTGAAAGTATATCCGAAGGGAAAAGGCCGGGAAGTTTATAGAATAATTCATATATTGGGGAAGGAAAGCCTTGACCGGTTGTGCCGGGTGATATTGGATTCTTATAATTTTATAGATGAACATCTGTATGAATTCTGCTTGGATAACAGGATGTATGATGAAGATAATTATCAATCAGATCCTGAATATGACGGACAGCCATCAACCAGGGAAAAGATTGATTCCCTGAAGCTGATAAAGGGGCAGAAGTTTATCCTTCATTATGATTTCGGAGATGACTGGATGTTTGTAATCGGGGTTCAGAAGATCGAAGAAACAGAAGAAAATCTCATGCCGTATATATCAAATGAAAAAGGCTTTTTGGAACAGTATCCGAGCTGGGATGAAGAGGATATCGAATGAACTTACCCCTGCAACAATCCAACAAACCGAATATCGACAAATCCAGACTGGACCGCTTTGCCTGGACATTTCTTGTTTTTGCCTTCAGTTGGACCGACCTGGTGGAT
Source organism: Lachnospiraceae bacterium (assembly GCA_021205565.1). GTDB lineage: Bacteria > Bacillota > Clostridia > Lachnospirales > Lachnospiraceae > RGIG6307. The sequence goes on from JAJPXG010000016.1 coordinate 1,569, forward strand.
TATTTTTACTGGTGCGACATCAAAAGGCTGTGCGTCTGGGGAATTGCGGCCATTTATCTGTATCTCAGATTTGACCTGTACAAAAAGCTGTTGAAGCCCCACATGCTCTGTGGTGTGATCCTGGGAATTGCTTTCTGGGTTTATTTCCTGCGGGCGAATTATTTCAGCTTTTATATTTATTTTAATTATGCAATGGGGCCTGTGCTGGTTGTGTGGCTGCCCATTCTTTTTGATACGGTCAGGCAGGCGGTTGCCAATATCCGGGAGAAAAAGCGTGCAAGGCTTTCTCTGTCGGTGCTGTTTTTTTATGTGCTGGTCTTTTTCATCGCGATTTCGCCAAACGAATTGAAGTATCGCTATATCGCGGTGGCGCTGTTCCTTTTTCCTTTCTGTGTATACGATACAGGCGGCAGAGACTTTCGCCAGGCTGTGCTGGGCGGAATGGTGAACGGGCTTTGCCTCGGCTTTGTGGTCAGCCAGACATATTCCTTTCTTTTTGTGCCGTATGTCGATGAGGAGAGATACCGCTCCTATCGGCTGTATGTCACCTTTGCGGGCGAGTCCTATCTGATGTTTTATATCGCCCTGTATCTGAAATGCTTTCTGCTGAAAATGTCCGGAGCGTGCAAGTTAAAGCGGGGTGTGTTTTACTTTCTGACGGTTTTTGACCTGGCGCTGATGTATCTGGCGGGCGGGCGCGCGCCCGTTCTGGCGGTTGTCGTGATCACGTTTCTTATGCAGGCTGTTTATGTGCTTCGCACCAGAGCGGAGGAGCGGTTTTTGAAAAAGGCGCTTCGCGTGACAGCTCAGAGCGCACTGATCGGTATTTGTTCCCTCCTTTTATTTCCGCTTGCATACTGCTGCGCGCGTTATTTGCCGGAGATACTGGATCGTCCTGATTATATTGATTCCATCTATAACAGGAGATATTCCATCGTCACGAATTTCCTGGGGAGTCATTATCAGTATGATAATGAATATGAGGCGTACTATGAGGGAAAAATGATTGACTTGAACGCCATGACCTTCGCGGAGGTGCTGACCTTCAACCTTGGGCGGATCATACCGGGAGCCTCTTATTTCATCCCTGATTATTTTTATGAACAGGCGACACAGGCCAAAATTGACCGTTACACGCAGTACCTGGAGCTTGGTTACACCACGCAGGAGGACTACGATCAGTATATTTATAAGCTGCTGAATGAGGAGGAGATCATTGCCGCGTGGCCGGGAGATCAGCTGGATTTTCTGGAAACGGACGAGGAGACGAAGGGGGAGAGCGCCCTGAATCCCTATTTTGAGAATCTTTATGAAGTCAGCAGTACGCAGGTCAGGCTTGGGATTTGGACGTTTACGATCAGGCGCCTGAATCTGTCCGGCCATGAGTACGGGTCGTTTCAGTTTTATGAGGGATATTCCTATGACATGGAACTGACGGTTCTGGAGCATGCGCATAATGTGTTCCTGATTGTCGGATATAATTACGGAATCCCGGCTATGATTGCTTTTATCGCCATGTTTCTCAGTATCATTGTGTATGCATTCCGTTCATATCGGCGCACCGGACAGGTGCAGGAGCTGCTGCCGGCCCTGTTTGTCATCGGAATGAGTATTTTTGGAATGTATGAGCAGGCGTTCGACTTTCTGTATGATAATACATTTACCATGATGATTCTGTTCAGCGTTGTCTGTTTGCGCAGCAGAGAAGTGCAGCCTGACAGGAAGCTTCCGGAATAAATTATTGCTGCTGTATAACCTGAACGTCAGCCTGGAAAAATCTGGAAAGGTTTTGCAGAAGTTTTATCACGAAAATAAAAAAAAGACTTGTTTTTTTTACGGATGTTGATTATAATAACATCTGTTGTGACGTCGGATTAACCGATGTCAGCAGGCCACCGTAGCTCAGTCGGTAGAGCGACGCACTCGTAATGCGTAGGTCAGGGGTTCGAATCCCCTCAGTGGCTTTATCTGAATAAACAGCAGGAGGATGTATCATGTACCGGCAAACGTATGTGTTCCGTCCGGGAGAGGACGGCATGATGGTGAGTGCCTCGCTGCTTGATCAGGAGGAAGTGGAGTATGGACTGCTTCCTTTTTCTGATTCAGCGGGGAATGTAAATCAGGCGGCTGCAGGAAATAAAAAGAGCTGTACGGCTGACGACAGATGTATTCTGGGTTATCCTGTTCGTTTTTACGCAGGAGTTCCACATAAAGGAATCTACCAAGTGACTGTCGGGCTTTCGGGCGGCGAGCAGGGAGTCAGAAATCTGAATTTGTACACCGGCCGCAGAAATCTGATCCGCAGAGATATGGAGATAAAAGCGGGGGAAACGCGCACGGTCACGTTTTACAGCCATGTCTGTGAGTATCTGCCTGTGGTGGGAGAGCCTGCACAGTTAGACCAAAACATTCGCCTGAGTCTGCTGGGAGACGCCCCTTCACTGGCTGACTGTCTCGATTTCGTTGAAATTAAGGAGGCTGACGTCCCGACAGTATACATAGGCGGAGATTCTCTGGTGGCGGATTATGAGACGGAATATCCCTACAATCCACTGATGAGCTTCGGCAGCTGGGGCCAGAATCTGCCGCAGTATTTTGACGGTCTGGCATTCTGCAATCAGGCCCACGGCGGCCTGACAACGAATTGTTTTAAGCAGGACGGACACTGGGATATCGTCCGCGATAATATAAAGCCGGGCGATGTATTCATGCTGCAGTTTGGCCATAACGACCAGAAACGCCGCAATCTGAAGGCATATGTGCAGTATGCCGCAAACCTGCGCTGGTATATCAGCGAGGTCAGGGAGCGCGGCGCGTATCCGGTGATCGTGACTTCCATGAGTCGGATTCCCAGCAAGGATGAGGATGGATGGTTCGATTTGCTGAAGGAGTATGAGGACAGCTGCCTCAGGGTAGGGCAGGAGTGTCATGTGCCTGTGATCAATCTGCACGATTATTCCTTCCGCCTTTTCTGCGAAAAGGGGGTTGACTGGTGCCGGGATTATTTTATGGATGTGACGCACACCAACGATTACGGCGCGCTTCAGATGACGGCGTTTATCGCCGGGGAGCTTATGAGGCTTCAGGTTGAACCGTTTCTTTCTCACAGAAATGAATACTGCGGTGCGCCGTGGATACCGGATGTGTCCCTTCGGCCTCAAAACGCCGTTTCCAGTGAAAAAAAAGAAGAAAAACCGGTGCTGCCGCATGATTTGCCGAAGCTTCCATACGCGGACTGCCAGGGTATCAGACAGGAGCAGAAGCTGAAGGAGGCCATGTGGAAGGGTCTGCTGGACCCGTGCGTGAAGTTCTTTCATCCGTTTGATGACATGCCCAGAGGACAGTTTCTGTATCTGTTTTTCAAGGCGATGCCGGACAGAGTCAGGAAACCCTGGAGCGCTCCTTACTGTGACGTATACCGGTACGAGTGGGACGCGGGAAATATCCAGGCGGCTTATGACAGCGGGCTGATCGATGAGACAACCACACCGGACAGGCATTTCAGACCGGATGATCCGCTGACAGGCGGGGAATTTCTAAGCTTCATGATCAGAAGTCTGCACCCTGTCAATGAGCGCGGAATTTCCATGGAGGAGTGCGAACAGGAGGCAAAGAAACTGGGGCTTTTGTGGGATGGCTACGCTGCCGATCAGCCGGTTGGTCGGGCGGACTGTGCCGCGGCGCTCGTTGATCTGATGGAGATTGCGCAAAAAACGGATAATCGTAAAAACAGTAAGGCATAAGTCCTTGCTTTCAGCAGAAGTCTTACGCCCTTAGCGTGACTATACCTGCGGCTCTAACCAGCCGGAATACTCGATAATAGTGTTCTCCTGACCATTGTTTTCCTGCAAGGTGAAGTCCCTTCGGTAGTTGCTCGGTGTAGTTCCCATAATCTGCTGGAAATGGCGGTTAAAGCTGGAGAGCGTGTGATAGCCGACCTGCTCGGAAATCTCAAGGATAGATAGCTGCGTGCTCCCTAAAAGACTGCAGGCTCTGGTGATTCTGGTATTATGCAGGTAGTCTAACGGCGAAATATTCATGATCTGACGAAAGGTGCGTCGAAAATGTGTGTCGCTCATATGACAGAGCTCGGCAAGATATTGCATGGAAAACTGCTGCATATAATTCTGAAAGATATAATCAAGAGCCGGTGCGATCACCAGGCGGTTGTCAGGGCTTGGAACTGCATTTCTTGATTCATTGGCAGGGGCAGGATTTTTCGAGGCAGGAGGGGCAGCCTCGCCCGCTGACGGCATGACAACCGCGGCGGTATATTCCGCTCTGTAAATTTCTATGTACAGCGCCAGTAAAAGTCCTTTGGCGCCGACATCATATCCGATCTGTTTCTCCTTCAGCTCTTTGACGATGGAAAGGGAAAGACGGTATACCTCGGAGAAGCTGTCCGAGCTTAAGATAAAGCGGAAGTGTTCTAACGGAAGCGAGGTCAGGTTGTAGTCTTTGTTGATAATAGACAGGATTCCCTTAAAAAATCCCCATGGGTTGAACATGAGATAATTCCAGTAGCTGGAGGTGCCGGGCTCCGAGCAGGTAGTGTGCGGAATATTCTCCGGGATAACAGTCACATCGCCTTCCTGAAAGGGAAGCTCCTCCCCGCGCAGCTTCATATAGCCGCTGCCCTTTAAGCAGATACCGATTTCAAGGCAGTCATGAAAATGCAGGCGTTCATTCGGTGTATCCGAGATTTCCCAGGGCTCCCCGTCTAACAGAAGCTTGACGGGAAAGCCCGGGTCGAGATCATATTTTCTGTATTCGGTGATGAGTCTGGATTTTGCCATAGACGTTTTCCTCTTTGCCTTGTGATCTGCCATCAGAAGGACCGGCTGACCTCTTTAGTGAATGATGATTTTACATAATTATAATGAAAATTTTGCCCGAATACAATCTTTTTTCTCTATTTATCCTGGCTTTTTATAGTTTCATTTTGTTGAAAAGGATGAAACAGAAGTATTTGCTCATTCGATTGACGCCAAAAGATAGGGCATAATGCATAAAAAACAAAGAAGCAAATTGTCAGATTTGTTGAAATGTGCAAAAACAAACGGTTAAAATTTGTGTTAAATGGTCGAAACTGCACATTATTTTAACATAAATGATTAGAAAAAGTGGATGAAATGTAGGATAATACACATAAGCATAATTGCGGTATTTTTTGCTGCATGAGAAGAATGGAGGTTTTAAGATGGCTAAAACGAAGGTAAAACCCGTAAAGGGAACGACCACGCCGTGGAGCAAGGCGATTAAGCGTGACTGGCAGCTGTATCTGATGCTGCTTGTGCCGCTGGTGCTGGTGTTTGTGTTCGTTTACGGCGCGTATCCGGGACTGCGCATGGCATTCATGGATTACAAGCCTGCGAAGGGTTATGCGGGCAGTGAATGGGTTGGGCTGGAGACGTTCCGCAAGATTTTCCAGGACGCAGATTTCATCCGTGCGTTGCGCAACTCAATCGTGTTCAACCTGCTGGATCTGCTGGTTGGTTTCCCGATGCCGATCATCCTGGCTTTGATGCTGAACGAGCTGAGGTTTCAGAAGTTCAAGAAGGTTTCGCAGACGATTCTGTATATGCCGCACTTCTTATCCTGGGCCATTATCGGCAGCATCGCACTGACGATGTTCAAACCGTCCAGCGGTCTGGTCAATACTCTTTTAATGAACGCCGGCGTGATTTCGGAAGGAATTCCCTTCCTCAATGAGAAGTGGCACTGGGCAGTGACCTACCTGCTCATCGGTGTATGGCAGAGCATGGGCTGGGGCACTATCCTGTATCTGGCAGCTATTACCGGTATCAGTGCGGATCTGTACGAGGCGGCCATGATCGACGGCGCCAACCGCTGGAAGAGAATGTGGTACATCACCCTTCCCGGCATCAAGAGTACGATCATTACTCTGCTGATTATGAATCTGGGCAAGGTGATGGGCTCCAACTTCGAGCGCCTGAAGGCGTTTGAGAATTCTATGGTTAAGGATTTCCAGTATCAGCTGGCTATTTACATCTACAACAAAGGTCTGAGCAATCAGAAATACAGTATGGCTACCGCTGTGGGCCTCTTCCAGTCTCTGGTAGGTCTGGCGCTGGTGCTTTTGACTGACCGTATCGCCAAAGCAATGGGCGAGAACGGATTACTGTAAGGGAGGTGCGAACGTATGGCAAAGAATAAAGAAAAAGAAGAAGACAGATCTGCTGGTGCGCGCGCCATTGTCAAGTTCCGGATCAGTGATGTCATCATTATTGTATTTATCAGCTTATTGTGCCTGACCTGTATCCTGCCGATTCTGCATGTTTTGTCCAAATCCCTGTCCAGCAACACGGCGGTTCTTGCAAGAAGGGTATATTTCTGGCCCGTAGATTTTTCACTGGCTGCGTTTAAGGAGGTCTTTGCAGATTCCTCCATGACCTATTCCATGTTCTTCTCCGTGGAAGTGACATTGATTTTCACGGTTCTGGGCATGATCGCCTGCACCTGTGCGGCATACCCGCTTTCCAAGAAAAGGCTGAAGGGCAGAAGTGTCCTCACCTTCCTTCTGATGGTACCGATGTATTTCTCGGCCGGTATTATTCCGCAGTATCTGCTGTATTTTAATCTGGGTATCTACGACACCATGTGGGTTTTGATCCTGCCGCTGATTTATTCCGCGTACAACATGCTGATCATGAAGAATTTCTTCCTGACCACAATCCCGGAAAGCCTGGAGGAGTCCGCTTTCCTGGACGGCGCATCCAATTTCCAGATATTGTTCAAGATCGTCCTGCCGCTTTGCAAGCCGATCCTGGCGACGCTGTCCCTGTTCTACGCGGTAGGCCGCTGGAATTCCTACGCCGACAATATGTACTATACCCGTTCCTCTGACCTGAAGATGATTCAGTATAAGCTGTATCAGCTGGTGGCCGCCGCTTCCGAGTCACAGACGTCTTCTCTTGATACCGGCAGCACGATTGAGTCTACGCCGGAGGTTCTGCAGGCAGCCTGCGTCATGTTTGCAACGGTACCAATCCTGATCATCTACCCGTTTGTACAGAAATATTTCGTGCAGGGCACCATGGTAGGCGCAGTGAAGGAGTAATGTTTCGTAGTTAATAATCCGGCAATATGCCGGGTCATTATAAAAGTTTTATTTTATAAAAGGAGGAAAAATTTATGTTCAACGCGATTTCCCGCAGAGATTTCATGAAGGGAATGATGGTTGGGGGCGTAGCGCTCGGTTCTGCCGGAATTCTGGCAGCCTGCGGCAGCTCCAGCTCCAGCACAAGCAGCAGCAGTTCTGAGGAGAGCTCCAGCACGGAGTCCAGCTCTGAGAGCAGCTCCAGTACGGAGTCCAGCTCCAGTGAGAGCACAGAGACAACAGAAACGGTAGCCGGCATGGAGGGCTGGACCGCTTTTGAGAACACGGTTACCCTGCAGATCCCGGTATATGACCGCGGCAGCTCCAGCAACGGCGTTGCCGATGTAGTGGATAACTACTGGACCAACTGGATTCAGGAGAACTTCGGTGATGTGTACAATATCGACGTACAGTTCGTCGCTATCACCCGTTCCGATGTTATGACCGATTATGGCCTGTTAGCAGCTTCTCAGTCCCTGCCCACCATTCTGATGGAGTATGACTATGACAAGCTGGCAACCTGGCAGTCTGAGGGTTATTCTGCTCCCTATGACATCGAAGAGTTCAAGACGATCGCTCCCACCTATTATCAGATGATGGTGGATGAGGGCATCGACAGCTATACGCAGTTAGCTGACGAGGACTATCTGATGCTGGGCAAGAGACCTTACGGTAATACGAACTACACCTTTGTTACCTTCTATCGTAAGGACTGGCTGGAGGAGGCCGGCTACACTGAGTATCCGTCAACCGCTTCCGAGTTAAATGACCTGTATGCAAAGCTGGTGGAGAACGGACACAGCGCTCCTTTGGGCGGCACCAAGGTATCCGGAGCCGGCATTGACCAGAACTACGCTTACAGAGATTATCCGCAGGATGAAGAGACCTGGGTTACCACCGGCGACTATCAGATTCCCGCTCTGTCCACTGAGGCGCAGAAGAGATTCCTGAAGCTGGAGAATTATCACTACAACCAGGGCTGGACCAACCAGGAATATTATATGAGAGACTCCTCTGAAGCTCAGTCTGACTTTATCAACGGTCTTTGCTTCACCTATTCCTGCTATACTTCCTCTACCATTACGGTTCTGGAGAGCTTCTATGAGACAAATCCGGATGCGGAGCTGGGCGTCTGCGTCTGCAGCAGTGAGTTCATTGAGGATAAGACCTGGGGTTCCAACAACTCCTATCGTCCTACCAACGTGTTCGGCACCATGATTTCCCGTTCCACCACTGCTACCGACGACGAGTTTAAGGCAGCTGAGATGTACATGGAGTGGATGTGCCAGGAGGATGTGCTCTTCACCATGCAGTGGGGCATTGAAGACATCAACTTTGAGTATGTGGACGGCACGCCGACTGTGATTTCCAGCGATGACTCCAGATATGATGAGAGCTATGCGCAGGGCCACAATAACAACGTGGACTACTGGATGATCGTGACCGCGTCCAAGACGCTGGGCAACATTGAGGATGATGTTGCGGCTATCACACCTCAGGGTGTTCCGCAGGATTTCTATCAGGAGATTCTTGACAACTACTATGGCCAGAATCAGCTTTATAATGACGGCTATGCCAACTCTGATGCGCTGTTTGCCGCTTCACTGGATTCTGTCAGTGAGTACAGCCAGACACTGTATGATCTGTATACCGAGTATCGTGACCTCCTGGTGATGTGTGACCCGGATGAATTCGATACCCTGTATGATGAGTACAGTGAGAAGTATCTGCAGGCCGGCTATCAGGCAGTCATCGATGAGAGACTGGAACTCTACAATGAGGGTCTGACCACTAAACTGCCGACCGCATAAGGAAAAGGCAGAGATGAAATGTTTTTTGAATGATAGTTTCTGATATGCAGACTTCTGTATATCAGACTGTCGGATAAAAGTTTTTTCATAAAAAAAATGAACGGATGAGTTGTATCCTCCGGCTTCATGTTGAACTTTTGGGGCCGGAGGATATCTCATTAAATAATGTAAAAGATCACGCATATTGGAATGTGATATTTTCAGATTTGCCCTCCGTTTAACCGGAAAGGTCATACCGAAGCCTTAAGGTATTTTGCGGTTTATAACGGAGCAGGCAAGGGGTAAGAAGATTTCTGAGGGTATTTGCATTTTGAGGGTAAAATGATGAAAAGAAAAAGACTATTGGCATTTTTGCTGGCGTTCTGCATGTGTATTTCGCAGATCGTAACTGTCAGTGCGACCGACGCGGAGACGGTAATCCAGGAAGAGGTCACAGTGCAGTCTGAGTCAACCGGCACGGAAGACGCCAATGCGGCGGAGACAACCGGGACAGAGGAGACGACTGCCGCTGAGGCTACGGAAACCGTTGATGCTGCCGAGGAAACTGTCGGGGAGACAACGACAGAGACCGCAGGAGAGACGACTGACGACACAGCTGCTGAGGAAGCAACAACTGTGGAAAATGTAGAGGAGACAACCACTGAGGCAGAGGCAACGGAAAGCGTTTCTGTGAGTGCGACTGCCGAGACAACTGTGACAGAAAGTGCTGCCACGGTGTCAACCACTGAGGAGACGAGTGTCGCGACGACTTCTCTGACGGCGGTGGATACCAGCGCACAGTATTATGAAGATTTTGAAGGAGATGACGCGTCAGATCTTTGGGGACTGACGGGAACACTGGTAGATCAAAGTAAGCTTATACTTGCAACATCTGAAGATGGCAATTCCTATATTACCCTGACTGGTGATACGCAGTCTCAGAGAACGGCAACCAAAATTTTCGATGATATGCCTGCCCTGAGCTCGGCTACTTTTACCTACAATATCTATCCTGTAAATCAGACTACGGACAGCTGGGTAGGACGTCCTGGCATTCAGCTGATGAGCGGTGACATAGAAATCGTCAGCGTCTATACAGGCGAGATGCGTGGAGCAACCACAACCTCTGTGTATTATTCCGTATATGGTTCTGATATCACAGATACCGGTGTGACAATCAATGCTGGTGAGTGGTCAACGATTACAATAAATATTGACTATGAATCGTATACCGCAGAGATTGGGGTAAATGACGAAACTGTTGCCACGGTTAATATCAATGAAGCGGTAACGGCACTGGACAGCTTTGTTATTAATATGACCAGTACCAACGGTCTGGGAAGCGGCAAGACATATGTAGCAGAAATTCGCTATGATAATTTCAGCTTCAGCTATGAAGAATCTGCTGTACAGACAGGTTCTGATGCAGAGAACTTTGAAGAGGAAAACGCTTCTGATCTTTGGGGACTGACGGGAAATTTAGTAGATGAGGGCAAGCTTATACTTGCTACATCGAATGGCAATTCCTATATTACCCTGACTGGTGATACGCAGTCTCAGAGATCTGCGACTAAAGCATTTGAGGATGTGCCGGCATTGAGTACTGCCACTTTCTCTTATGATATTTACCCTGTAAATCAGACTACGGACAGCTGGGTAGGACGTCCTGGAGTCAAACTGATGAGCGGGGATGTGGAAATTGTCAGTGTCTATACAGGTGAGATGCGTGGAGCAAGCACAACCTCTGTATATTATTCTGTATATGACTCTGATATTACGGATACCGGTGTCACAATCAACGCTGGTGAATGGTCTAATATTACTATTAATGTAGATTTTGAGACGTATACTGCTGAGATCCTCATAAATGGGGAGTCGGTTGTTACTGTCAGTATCAATGAAGCTGTAACAACTCTGGACAGCTTTGTTATCAGCATGGACAGCACCAATGGATTGGGCAGCGGCAAGACGTATGTGGCGGAAATCGGTTACGATAATTTTGCTTTTAGCTGGGTAGGCACTACTGCGGCCGCGAAGGTGACAGTTGCCTCTGTAGAAGAAATGGCAGATGTCACGGTGACAAAGACCGAGTGGGAAAATGGTTATGCGCATCCTGATACCGTGACGGTAACCCTTTCTGATAATACTACTGCCACTCTTGGCGTCATAAACTGGACATCTGACGCAGAAATGGATCTGGATGATCTGGGAACCTATGTCTGGACAGGAGAGCTTGTCATTGAGGATGGCAGCGATATCACCAATCCGCTGGGCCTGACGGTAAGTTATACTATGAACTACATGGCTGATTTCGTGGATTCAGACATTTATTCCCTTGGTGATCTTGACACTGTGACGCTGACTCTGGAAATGTGGGAGAGCGGATATGAGCATCCGACAGAAGTAGAGGCTACGTTGGTAGACGGCAGCACCATCACAGTTGAGATTGATACGGACTCCTGGAGCTGTGAAGACTTTGATGAAAGCGATCCGGAAGGCAATGAAATCGGCGCATATACCTGGACAGCCGATATTATTGCTACAGAGGAGAATGCGAATCCAAAAAGTCTGCAGGCCACCTATATCATCAACTGGTATGGGAATTATGTCTCTGAACATGATTATGAGAATGAGTTTACCTTTGGTATCTGGGAGACGGTTGCTTTTGGTAAAGATATCAGCAGCTATTCAGGAACCGGTTATTTTACTCTGACGCAGGAAGAGGATGATGACGGGAACCTTTACATGCTGGCAACTGTATCTGGCAATGGTGACCGCGGTAACAGATTGGAGTTAAACAGCGGCATTATCAAGAGCGCTTCCGTACAGTTTGACTGGATGCCAGTCAGCGCGAATACCAACGCATACGGCGGGCAGATTTTATTTATGGCTCCGGACAGCAAAAACTCCTATTTCTCTTTGATTTTTGACAGTGACCTGGAACTCTATTATTATACGAAGTGTGCGCTTCCGGATACATCTACTACTCAGGCGGAGTTTGATGGTTCTATCTCTTATGATGATCGAGTAGATACTGGTCTTTCCGGCGACGGAAGCACCTGGTTTACGATCAATATTGAGTTTGATTATATCAATCATACTGCAGATTTGACGATTACCAACAAATCTACTGGTGCCTTCTATACTATGAATGATATTCCGATTGATACGGAGGCCAATGGACTTGATATTTTCCTGATTCATATGTTCAAAAAGAGCAGCGGCTCAAGTGTAACTATGGCTCTGGACAATATGTACATTGACTACGAGCAGTTTGATGGAGGCGATATCGTTTCCGTGACCAATCCGGATGATGTCAGCGTCGCAAGCGCAGCATTTGACGATTATGAATGGCCAACTGAAGTGGAAGTCACGCTGGGTGACGGCACAACCACGACTGTGGAAGTTGGTGAATGGGTTTGCGAAGACTTTGACCCAGACGGCGGTTACCATGTTTATACATGGACGGCAGAGCTGATTACAGGAGATTATACGAATTATTTCAATCTGTCGGCTTCTTTTAATATGACATACACCGATAATCCGTACGTGACCTATGCTCCGAACCCGAATACGCTTGAGTTAGAGTATGGCACAGCATGGGATACGGATCAGCTTCCCACCAGCGTGACCGCTTATCTGAGCAATGGCGAGACCTATGAACTGCCTGTCAGCGGCTGGGTGGCCATCCGCGCGTTCAACCCTGAGGAAGAGGGCATTTATGTTTACGGCGTGAACCTGGAAGGCGTGGAAGGCGAAGTCGACGTCATCGACGAACTTCTGACCTCCAATGAATATCACGTAGCAGGCGATGATGCTGATCTGTATGTATATGATGTTTATTACAGAATCAGCTACTATGACACCGAAGACAGCTATTACGATACCTACACCTACTCTGCGGAGCTTCTGGACAGAGGCGTTTATGCAGTGCAGTCCGAGTCCGGCGAAGGCATTCTGGTATCCTGGAGACTGCTGGTCGATGAGTACGGCACGGACATTGAGTTCTATGTATATCGTAACGGCGAGCTGATCACTGAGGAACCGATTACAGATGTGACCAACTATCTGGATACGGAAGGCTCCGTAGGTGATGTTTACACCATCAAGACGGTACAGGACGGTTATTACTGGATCAGTGACGCTTATGTGGCGACTGCTGAGAATTACCTGTCCATTACCTTACAGAACCCGGGTCCGCAGCAGGATGTGGACGGCAACTGGGTGAATTACACCATCAACGACTGCGGTACCGCGGACGTGGATGGAGACGGAGAGCTGGAGATCATTGTGAAGTGGTATCCTGAGGATGCGTTTGACTCCGGCAAACAGAACGGGCCTTCCGCACCGACCATCTTTGACGTCTATGAAATGGACGGCACGGCGCTGTGGAGACTGAATATGGGTCTGGACTGCCCGTCCGGCGCACACTGGAATCAGTTCATGCTTTACGATCTGGATGAGGACGGCTGCGCGGAACTCTTTATCAAGACCTCTGACGGCACCACCAGTTATAAGCCAAATGAAGACGGTCTCTTTGATATGACAGATGAGAGTACAATCATTTCCGTGATGGGTGACGCTTCTGTGGCTGGAACTCATATTCTGAGCACCGGACATGTCAGTGCTGACGCGAATGAGTGGATTACGGTTTATGACGGCGCTACCGGCGAGCTGATTTGCTACACCGATTATATTTATGAGACAACCGATCCTTCTGATTATGGTGATAACTGGTATAACCGTGCATCCCGTTATAATATCGCGATTGCATACCAGCCTGTAGACAGAACGAATGAATCTGCCGGAACGATCCCGACTGTGTTGTTCAACCATGGCTATTATGCGAAGACAACAGTTGCGGCTTATACATTAAGAACAGCAGCGGACGGCAGTAAGTATCTGCAACTGGAATGGGGCTTCGACTCCAGTGATTATCCGGATGAGGCCTACACCGGTAAGGGCAACCACAATGTGGCAACCGGCGATGTGGACAATGACGGCTTTGATGAGTTGGTCATTGGCGCTATGTGCATTGACCATGATGGAAATGTCCTCTGGGTGAAGGACGGTTCTGACGGACAGGATGTAGGAGGACACTCTGATGCTCTGAGTCTGGCAGCTATGAATCCGGATGATCCGACACAATTGTATGTATTTACGCCGATGGAGGAAGTTGGCGACGCAACTCTGAGCGGTAACTTAAGCAACGCTGGTACTGGCTCTCGTATCAACGGCATGTGGTATGGCTCTGACGATGATATCGGGCGTGGCCTTGCTGCTAACATTACACCAACTCCAGGGTATGAATACTGGTGCAGCATTCCGGAAAATGAAGGAGTTCTTTCCGGTGGTATTTACAACTTTACAACCGGTCTCCTGACGAATTCCAGACCTTCCAATATGAAGACTAACTTCATAGTCTACTGGGATGGCGACCTGCTCTCCGAGCTGCTTGATTCTGACAGTACAGAAGGACCGGCAACGGTTTATAAATATGACTGGGTAGACAATGAACTGGATACGCTTCAGATCATGGACGGCACTAAGCTGAACAATTCTACCAAGAATAACCCGAGTCTGACAGCTGACCTTCTTGGTGACTGGCGTGAAGAGATCGTGGTAAGAGGAGAGGATAACGAAACCCTCTACATCTACATGACCAACTATGAGACTGATTACGCGATCTACAGCCTGATGTATGATCCGGTATACCGCAATGCGGTTGCCAACCAGAATACATCCTACAACCAGCCTCCGCACCTTGGCTTCTATTTGGGCGAGGATAATGCGGATCAGGTGCTTTCGATGAGTCTGCCGACTGCGAATATTTCTTACACGACTGTTAAGGCTGCAGGAACCTCTGTAGCTGAGGCAGAAGAAGAATACTGGGCAGATGTAATTGAGCAGATTGAAGCTGCAGAAGAAGGCAGCACGATCACGTTGGACATTGACCCGAGCGTGACCGATACAATGCCTTCCAGTGTTATGGATGCTTTGGCAAACAACAGCACTGTTTCGCTGGTTCTCAATTATTATTCCGACGGTGTATATTATACTGTCACGATACCGGCGGGAGAGGCAATTTCTGACGATTCCGACAGTTACACGCTGGAAGAACTTTATGAGTATTATAAAGAAACCTCTGAGACAACTGAGCCTGAAGCTTCTGATGACAGTTCTGACAGCAGCTCCTTGAGCGGCAGCGATTACTGGGATGCTATTGATGATATTATTGCAGAGATTGAGGCTGATCAGGCAATAGGCGGCGGCGTAGTCATCATTGATCCGGCACTGGGCTTATCCTCACTGCCAAACAGCATTATGCAGGCACTGGTCAATAATCCTGATGTTATGCTGATGCTTGAATATGATTATGCGGGTACTCATTATACAATCGTGATACCTGCTGGTACGGCAGTTGATGATGATACGGAGTGGTATGGACCGCTGTGGCTGTATGAAAACTATGGTTTCTATAATCTGGACGGCACTTCCAGTAAGGATACATCCACAACCGCATCCTCTACAAGCAGTGCGCCGACCGGTGACGCCGCAGGCAACACCGTACTGTACTGTGTCATTATCATGGCAGTAGCAGCCCTTGGGGCAGGTGTCCTGATTGTGTATCGGAGACGTAAAAGGTTTCAGGCGTAAGACAGGCGACGCAAACATGCCTGCAAACTGAATTATTTTATCACGGTCTTTTGTAAAAAGAACGGATGAGCAAGAATCCTCCGGCTTAATTTGAAATTTTAGGCCGGAGGATTTTTATTAAAATCCAAATAAGAAATTCCATATGACACTTGAAGTTAAGTGAAGTGAAAGGTATAATGAACTCGAAAATGACAGAACATGGTTCTGTTATGAAATAAATCTATAGAGAATTTTGAAGACAACAAAAAGGAGGCTGCAATGGCAAAGTTTGAATTTGACAGACAGGAAGTGGAAGAGGTCATTGATAAAGTGGTCAAAAAGACCATGAACATGGACCTGACATGGGACTGGCCCTGCGGTGTGGCTTATTACGGCGTCAGTGAGGCTTATGAAAAGACAGGAAAGGAAGAATATCTGACTCTGTTAAAGGACAGAGTGGATGAGCTGATCGATCTGGGACTTCCGAAGGTGTGGACGGTAAACGCCTGCGCGATGGGGCACTGCCTGGTCACTCTGTATCAGGCAACCGGGGAAGAGAAATATCATGAGATTCTGATGTCTAAGATTGAATATTTAAAGCATGATGCGCTCCGTTTCGGCGACCATGTTTTGCAGCATACCGTGTCTGCCAACAATGATTTCCCGGAGCAGGCATGGGCCGACACCCTGTTTATGGCAGCTTTTCTGCTGCTTCGTGTGGGCGTGATGGAAAAGGATCAGGAGTTGATTGACGACGCTCTGAATCAGTGGTACTGGCATATTGAGTATCTGCAGGATCCGGCCAGCGGCTTTTATTATCATGGCTACGATAATATTGCTAAAAATCATATGTCCGGTATTTACTGGGGCCGCGCGAATGCCTGGGCGGCTTATACCATGTCAAAGGTGGGCGGTATTCTGCCGCAGTGTTATCTGTATCCGAAATACTTAGAGATCGCCGGCTCTTTAAATGAACAGCTGGCGGCGTTAAAGACGGTGCAGACCGAGAATGGCCTCTGGAGAACGGTTCTGGACGATCCGGAATCCTATGAGGAAATCTCCGCTTCTGCGGGTATTGCGGCGGCCATGCTTGAGCGCGGCAATGTCCTGCACACCAAGTATATCAATAAATCCATTAAAGGGCTGCTTGCCAACATCAGCGCGGACGGCAAGGTCATGAATGTCTCCGGCGGTACGGCTGTCATGAATGACAAAGAAGGTTATCGCGGTATTCCGAAGCGCTGGATTCAGGGCTGGGGTCAGGGACTGGTGCTGGCATTCTTTTCCACGCTTCTGGTATCTGATCAGATTCAGAAGGACGGCGCTCTGTAATATTAGTTTTGATGGGAGGAAATATGTCAAAGACGAAAGGCGGTTTTACCCTGCCCGGTGAATCAGGGTATGAAAATCTTACATTACAAATGGCTGAAAAATGGGGAGCCGACGTGATCCGTGACAGTGACGGAACGGTTCTGTCCGATGAAATCGTACACTCCGGTTATGGTATCTATTCTACGATCTGCATTATCCGCGACCACAATGAGTGGGCGAAGGCAAACCAGGATAAGCTGCAGCAGACATTTCTCTGCACGCCTTCAGAGGTAGCAGTGGGAGAGACGGTTACGATTTCTCTGATGAAGACATTTTTCGCGGAGCAGTTCAGAGTCAATGACTCTTCGGCTGCAATGAAATACTGGCAGGTATATGACAGGACGACAAATGAACTTGTATCGGCAGATAAATGGACTTATGATTCAGAGTCTGGTACTGTGACAGTGAAGGGGATCACGCCTTTCCACAAATATACCGTGAGCTTCCTGGCCTATCGGATCTGGGAAGAAATCTCCATGTACAATCACACCACCAATCACTGGGATAAGGAGCATCTTATGCAGATTGATCCCAGATATCCTGAAACCCAGGAATATATGCTTTCCTGGATGAAGAACTGGTGCGAGACGCATCCGGACACCACTGTGGTGCGTTTCACCTCCATGTTTTATAATTTTGTCTGGATCTGGGGCGCGGATGAGCGCAACCGCACGCTGTTTTCGGATTGGGGTTCCTATGATTTTACTGTCAGTGAGCTGGCGCTTGATCAGTTCGCGGAGCAGTATGGTTACAGCCTGACTGCGGAAGATTTCATCAATAAGGGCGACCTACATGTGACCCATATGCCCGGCAATCCGAAGAAGGCGGACTGGATGGCCTTCATCAATGATTTCGTCATTTCCTTCGGTAAAAAGCTGATTACCATGGTGCATGAATACGGCAAAAAGGCCTATGTCTTTTATGATGACAGCTGGGTAGGCGTGGAGCCTTATAACGGCCGTTTTGGAGAATTTGGATTTGACGGCCTGATCAAATGTGTGTTCTCAGGTTATGAGGCCCGTCTGTGTGCAGGAGTGGATGTACCGACGCATGAGCTTCGGCTTCATCCTTATCTGTTTCCAACCGGTCTGGGTGGAGCGCCTACCTTCATGGAGGGCGGCAACCCGACTCTGGACGCCAAAAAATACTGGAACAGCGTGCGCAGAGCGTTGCTGCGTGTCAAGATTGACCGGATTGGTCTGGGCGGATATCTTTCCCTGACCCTGCCGTTCCCGGATTTCAATGATTACATTGAGAAGGTGGCAGATGAGTTCCGTCTGATTAAAACCTTCCATGAGCAGGGTAAGCCTTATACGATCCGCACAAAGGTGGCTGTGCTGCACAGCTGGGGCAAGCTGCGTTCCTGGACGTTGTCCGGACACTTCCATGAAACATATATGCATGACCTGATTCATATCAATGAGGCGCTTTCCGGACTTCCTGTGGATGTCAGCTTCATCAGCTTTGAGGATGTGAAAAACGGAGCGCTGAAGGACGTGGACGTAGTGATCAACGCCGGATACGCAGGGAGCGCCTGGAGCGGCGGCGACGCCTGGAAGGACGATGAGCTTGTGACCGCGCTGACAAAGTGGGTTTATGAGGGCGGCACCTTTATTGGCGTTAATGAACCCTCCGCAGTATCTGGTTATGATAATTATTTCCGTATGTCTCATGTGCTGGGCGTGGATGAGGATACAGGCGCGAGGGTCTGCCACGGCAAGTGGAGCTTTACGGCGGCTGATCCGGACGGAATCCTGCCTGATGGAGCATCTGTTGAGAAAAAGGAGCATCGTTTCCTGACGGACGGTGAAACGAAGGTGCTGTTGGCTGATGGAACGGATCCACTCATTACCATGCACGATTTCGGCAAGGGCAAAGGCATCTACATGTCCTCCTTCCAGGTTAATCTGGCCAATACCCGCATGCTTTATCAGATGATCCGCTATGCCGGCGGCGAGGGTCTTACCGGCGATTATATGACTGACAATTTAAATTGTGAGTGCGCTTACTATCCCGGCAGCCACAAGCTTGTCGTGATCAATAACAGCGATGCGGAGCAGACGACCAGTATTCCGACACCGCAGGGGGTACAGACGGTGACCCTGGCTGCTTATGATACGGTAGTAATGGAATTATGACGCCTGATTTACTTCATGAAAATTGATAATCAGAGTGTGTAATGTATAATCTGCTGAGCGATTTTTCGTGCCATGGAGATGAGACCCATGAAAAAATGGAAGCCTAGGCTGAACATTTTTCAGTTTTCTGAGGCTTATCGGAATGTTTTGCGCAAGGCATAAATTCGACTACGGAAATCATAGATTTCCTGTCTCACTTAGGCACGTATGAGTGAAGCAGATTATACATTGCATGCGAGAATTATATTGTAAATTTAGAAAGAGGATCCATATGGCTAAAATCTACATCAACGAAACCAGCAAAGTAAGCCACATCAACCCTGAACTCTACGGCCAGTTCTCCGAACACCTCGGCCGCTGCATCTATGAAGGCTTATATGTGGGCGAAGACTCTGACATTCCCAATGTCAATGGCATGCGCACAGATGTCGTGGAAGCTCTGAAGGAAATCCATGTCCCCGTCCTGCGCTGGCCGGGCGGCTGCTTTGCCGATGAATATCACTGGAAGGACGGCATCGGCCCCAAAAACAAAAAGAAAAAGATGATCAACACCCACTGGGGCGGCGTGGGTGAGTACAACAGCTTCGGTACACACGAATATTTTGAACTCTGCCGCCAGCTGGGCTGCAAGACCTATATCAACGGCAATGTGGGCAGCGGTACCGTCCAGGAGATGAGCGAGTGGGTGGAATATATGACCTTTCACGGCGTCTCTCCGATGGCCGACCTGCGCGCCGCAAACGGTCACGAAGCACCCTGGAAGGTTGATTTCTTCGGTGTCGGGAACGAAAGCTGGGGCTGCGGCGGCAACATGCGGCCCACCTATTACGGCGATTTATACCGCAGATACCAGACCTATGTCCGCAATTATAATGCGGACGCGCCGATTCAGAAGGTTGCCTGCGGTCCCAATGTCAATGACTATGAGTGGACTGAGAAGGTACTGGATACCTGCTTTAATCCAAGCCCCTGTCATCTCCATGGCTTCATGGATTACCTGAGCCTGCATTATTATACGACGCCGGGTCCCTGGGAGCATAAGGGGAGTGCTACGGAGTTTTCCGAGGAAGAGTATTACTGTACGCTTCACAAGGCACTTTACATGGAGGAGCTGGTGGAAAAACACGGCGCCATCATGGACCGTTATGATCCGGAGAAAAAGATTGGTCTCGCGGTGGATGAATGGGGTACCTGGTTTGACGTTGAGCCAGGCACCAATCCCGGTTTTCTGTATCAGCAGAATACAATGCGCGATGCACTGGTAGCAGCTGTTACGCTGAATATTTTCAACCAGCATTCTGACCGCGTGAAGCTGGCCTGCATCGCCCAGATGGTGAATGTTCTGCAGTCCATGATCCTGACCGACAAAGAGAAGATGCTGCGCACCCCGACCTGGCATGTGTTTCACATGTATCGCAGCCATCAGGATGCGGATCTTCTGGAGAATCGCATTGAGGGAGTGGAGCATGAGGGCAGTACGATGTATGACGTGCCTGCTCTGCAGCAGTCTGTGTCTGTTGATAAGGAAGGTGTAATCACACTGACTGTCGCGAACCTTTCTCCTGAGAAGACATATCCGGTTGAAGTATCCTTTGAAAAGCTGACTCCTTCTGCGGTGGAGGCTAGTATTCTGGCAGATAAAAAAGATGCTTTTAATACTTTTGATGATCCGGACAAGGTATCTGAACGGACCTTTGACGGTGTGACAGTGATGGAGTACGGATTAAAGTTCGATATTCCGGCCTGCGCTGTTGTGAGCCTGCGGATCAGACCTTGAGATATTTACGGTTAATCATGACATTATACTCTTTTGACGTTTTCGAAACTTTTTACAATATTTATTGAGATAGTGATCTGATTTAAAAATCCTTCGGCGTGTCTTGCCGGAGGATTTTTTTGACAAATGTCTTCCATATGGCCTGGCCGTTACATAGTATAATTATAAACGCGGAGATCTTTCGGTGCAGGTATGATCACTTTTGATAATGTTTCCTTCACATATCATTCTCTTGAGGGCGAAACCCGGGCGGTGAGTCATCTGAGCTTTCAGGTGGAGTCCCAAAATTTTGTGGCTATGGTAGGTCCGTCAGGCTGTGGCAAGTCTACTATTCTGTCGCTGATCGCCGGAATCTTAAATCCTGAGGAAGGTGAAATCCGTTACGCTTCCGATAAAAAACCAATTATTGGTTACATGCTGCAGAAGGATCATCTGTTCTACTGGCGGACGATCTGGCAGAACTGCCTTTTGGGACCGGAGATTCAGAAAACTCTGGATGAAGATACAAAAAACCGCCTTTCAGAGCTTTTAAAGGAATATGGCTTATGGGAGTTCAGAGACAAAAGGCCGCAGGAACTCTCCGGAGGCATGCGTCAGCGAGTGGCTTTGATCAGAACACTGATCATGAATCCGGAGCTTTTGCTTTTGGATGAACCGTTCAGCGCTCTGGATTTTCAGACAAGGCTGCATGTCTCTGATGACATAGCCCATATTATCCGGGAGCAGCAAAAGACGGCTATTCTGATTACACATGATCTGCAGGAGGCAATCAGTCTTGGTGACAGGGTGCTGGTCTTAAGCGCGAGACCGGCCAGTCTGATCCGGGATGTACCGATCAGGCTTACGAGGAAAGGAGACGACCTGCTTTCGGCTAGAAATGCACCGGAGTTTAATGGATATTTTAATATAATCTGGGATGATTTAAAGGGGGAGGCCAATGCTGATGAAACGCCATAGAATCAAAGAGCAGGAACAGAGTGCCCCGCTTCGGGAAACGCTTTCACATAGGACAGAGCAGTCAAAAGAAAAAAGCACCTGTGCAAAAACGGAAAACAGAGCAGATAAAGCGGTAATTTCCGCCCAGGAGAGATATGTGCATGAACACCATAAAAAGCATCACAGAATCAGCTTTCTGCGGTTTCTGATACTTGCAGGCTTCTGTATTTTATGGGAGACTGCTGCGAGAACGGGGATGATTGACAGCTTCTTTTTTGCCAGTCCTTCCCTGATTGTTTCGTGTTTCTGGAATTTGATACGGGACAGTTCGCTGGGCGTTCACCTAAGCACCAGTATTCTGGAGGTCTTGATCAGTTTTTTCCTGATTATTGTGATTTCCCTGGGAACGGCTGTTTTGTTATGGTGGAGTGACTTTTTGAGCCGTGTGCTGGAGCCTTTCTTAGTAGTGCTGAATTCGCTGCCAAAGTCCGCACTTGCCCCTCTGATCATAGTCTGGATCGGAACTGGAATGAAGGCTATCATTGTGGCTGGCATTTCGGTGGCTCTTTTCGGGAGCATCATCAGCCTTTACAGTGGTTTTCGCGAGACTGATGAGGAAAAAATCCTGCTGGTGCGGTGCCTGGGCGGCAATAAAAGGGATATTCTGACGAAGGTGGTACTTCCTTCCGGCATACCTAATATTTTCAGTATCATGAAGGGCAATATTGGCCTGGCATTGGTTGGAGTGGTAATCGGGGAATTTTTTGCAGGCAGAGTTGGGCTGGGGTATCTGATTATCTATGGGACACAGGTCTTCCAGTGAAGAGGCATTTAGATAAAAAAGCTATCGTGGTCGTTTTTCCTTGTAAATAAAGGATTCCTGGAGTTTCTTATGGCCCTGGACGGATGTTCAAATTAGAGGCTTGCGCGGTATGAAGTTTGCAAGTATAATGAAAACAGATAAGGGCTCCACAAGGATATGAGCGTATGAAAAGGAAGCTTACAGAGAAAACTTATAATGAATGAATCATCTGACAGTTACATTGAAATGAGGTGATGACATATGTGTACACAAAATGAATTAGATACAATATTGGGCGAAATGACAAAATCCTATCGTTCAACCTACGGAAACAAGATATCTAAAATTGTCCTATATGGTTCCTATGCAAGAGGCGATTACCGAGATGATTCAGATATTGACATTGCCGCCATCGTGAAGGGACCTCGTCGTGAGCTGCAGGACGATCTTAAGAAGGTATGGGATGTTTCTCATGATCTGGGTCTGGAATACGGTATTATGGTTTCCCCTACGGTCATTCCGCTTGATGAATTTGAAGAGTGGAAGGATGATCTGCCTTATTATAGGAACATTGAGCAGGAAGGGGTGGTAGTTGATGAATGAGCAGCACAGGGAGAATTTGTCTCAATATCGTTTAGAGACTTCCAAAGAACATCTGAGTGCGTCTAAACTTTTGCTTGAGAGTGGATTTTTAAAAGACTCCATCGGTCGTTCCTATTATGCGATGTTTTCTGCAGCGAGGGCAATTCTTGCTTTAGACGGAATAGATTTTTCAAAACATGCTGGGGTTATTTCATATTTTCAGAAGGAATATGTAAAGACTGAGATCTTTGAGGTAAAGTATTCCAAATATCTTATGAATGCATTTCAGATCAGAAACCATGCTGATTACGCTGACTATTATGTAGTCTCAAAGGAAGATGCACTTGAACAGTATCAGAATGCAGAGGAATTTTGTAATGCAGTAAAAAGTTATATTGATGGAAAGAATATCTGACAAAAAAACTTAAAGTTGAGATGCGTGTATATGGAGCAAATTAAAGATCTTCGGTTACAAAATATTCTGCAGGAGCTTTCAGGATTGCTTTGCCAGGTTTATGGCAACAAATTGAAGGCTGTTATTCTGTATGGGTCTGTTGCAAGAGGGACGCAGACAGAGGGATCAGACATTGATATCATGGTCATGGTAGACGGTGATACTACTATATTGCGCAGCTTTTGGGATAAGCTTTCGGATGTTTCAACGGAAATGGCATTGAAGTATTTAGAAGTGTTCTCTATTATTGATGTCAGTTATCAGGAGTATAATGACTGGAAGAATGTGTCTCCGTTTTACAGGAATGTGTCTGAGGAAGGGATTATTTTATATGCCGTTTGATATCATCATGCAATTGTGCGGAAAGCACAAAGGAAGAATTTGACGAAGAATCTGGATGACGGTTATAAGAATGGTGTTTTCCACCATTCCACCAATTCCACCTTTTAAAGAATGCATTATGTGAGCGCAGAATGCGTGTTTCATATATGGTGGAAATGATGGAAATGTGGAATAGAGACAGGATAAAGATTGATACGAAAGTCATGAATCCTAATCAATGGTTAATGGAGGTGTTGTATCAATGATTGGAACAAGACTAAATATTAGAACAGATGCAGAGATTCAAAAGAGTGGGTTATCGGCTTTGAAGGAGGCTCTTGGGGTGACTGGAGCACTCAGATTTCTGGAAGAGTATGATCACGGCGGAGAAGGAGATTATACTGCAGAGAAATATGAAAATGAAGAGGTTGAGCCAACGGATGAGGAAGTCCGTAAAATGTTTGGCTTTTGACATTACGGATTTAAAATGAAGATAAATAGACCGCAGAGTAGCTTATTACTACCCTGCGGTTTTCGATTCGTGGAACAGTGAGAATACATACCGCGCGTTTCCGTCCGTCCGGCTTACTTTTGCATTATGCCGTAAAGTGCGGAGGATTATTTGCCTTCGACATGATATATTCATATACGGCTTTTCTGGGAATCTTCCACACTTTTCCAATTCTGATAGATCTGATCTCGCCGCTTTTCAGTAGTCTGTAAGCAGTGTTCTTCCCTATGCCAAGCTCTTTCTGTAATTCCTCAACAGTGAGCAGCGGCCCTTTGACTTCGTTTGACATTTTGTAACCTCCTGAAAATGATTTTACTATTATGTTCGTTCGGAAGAGACTTGTTAAATTCTAATTGCGTCTATGCAATGATGGAGGGGACATAAGAATCTTCTGTGGTATTAAAAAATAACAACCGAACGTACATAACTGTAATACAAAATCCGATTGGAGGTGAGAAGAATTATGCAAAAATATTATGGTGTGTACGCATATAACGGCCTGGGCGTGTTTTCCAGCTATGCGAAACTGATGGATATGCGGCCGAACCTGGTTCATGAGAAAATCAGGGGCTTTTGCGACATGGAGGACGCAGAGTTTTATGCGGCAGCCGGTTTTGAAGGTATCTACGGGATTGGAAAGAGCCTGGAGTTGCTCCCGGGGGCCGATACGTTCTGCGAGAACCATTTCTATTACTATTACCCGGAATGAGTGATGGAAATTTTCTAAGTTCCTTTGCGTAACTTAGAGATCAGCTGCCCATATGGCTTTGCTTCAGCACGTATTCCTGCAGGGCAGCTTTCGGAATTTTCCAGATTTTCCCAATGCGGAATCCTTTCAGTGCGCCTGTTTCCAGAAGCTGGTATACACGGTTTTTTCCGATGTAGAGAGCTTCCGCTACTTCTGCTATGGTCATGATGTCATTATACTGGTCAAACATGCTTTGTACCTCCCTGTATTGTTTTACAGGAATGTTGCTGGTGTGAATAAATATTTGATTCAGACTGTGCAGAGGGATTCTTCCGGATTCAGGCAGTGAAATACAGCGCCGCGGGATATTATTTAAGAAAATTTGAACTAACATTAATGTAAAATAAACAGGAAAGGAAGTGAGCTGTGATGAGAAGCAGGAGTAACAAAGGTCTTTTTCTTGCAGGGGAGAAGTCGTGT
>JAJPXG010000159.1 GCA_021205565.1 Lachnospiraceae bacterium
AATCAGAATATGAGGTGATTACCAACGTCGGTCACACTAGTTTAAGCAGGTTACTTAAAGTACGCTTTGAGGGGTCAGAGTGGTCGGAGGGCGCCGCATGGACGTATGAGTATGAAAAGCGTATATGAAGCCGGACGGATTGATCTGGAGCAGTGCGGGCGGCTTTCGTATAAATCTTTCCCTGAAACGAAACCAGACAAGCCACCTATCACGCGGCAGGTTTTACGGCTTCGTTTTGGAAAACAAAAGTTACTGTTCACGGGCGTCGGAAAATGCAGGCAAGATCGTCGTGCTTACGCAAGGTACGCCCTGCGGGTGTGCACGTAAGATACTGACTGTATTTTGCGATGAGGGCTGTGAATGGTAACGAAAACAAATCTTATTTTAAAGAGGAGACTGAAACAATGCGTAAAATGAAAAAAATTGCCAGCCTGATGATGGCGCTGGTAATGGTGCTGGCGATGAGCGTCACGGCGTTTGCGTCTGGTGAAACTCCGGATCCTGCAGAAGAATCCTACACCATTACCATCAACAACGCGGTTGACGGATATGTGTATACTGCATATCAGATTTTTGATGGTGACTTGTCCGAGGATGGCAAGACTCTGTCAAATGTGACTTGGGGCAGTGGTATTGACAGCACAAATGATGAGCTTGTTGCTGCACTTACGGCGAAATATGGATCAGCAGATGCGGCTACGGTTGCTGCTAAAATTGTAACAACAGAAGATGCAGCAGCCTTTGCTGAAATCATTGGTACGTATGTGACCACGGGAACTGCTTCTGGTAACTCTTCACCTTATTCTATCGCAGTTACAGATCCGGGATATTATCTCGTTATCAATACAACTGTACCGACGACGGATAGCGCATATACAGATTATATTCTGGAAGTTGTAACTGACGTTGAAGTAAACCCGAAAGCGGCAGATGTACCGGGATTTGAAAAGGAAGTGGGTACTACTGGAGGAGCCGCGACTTCTACCGACTATGCGATCGGAGATGATGTGCCTTTCACTTTGACAGCAACACTTCCGCAGGGATACAGCGCTTATGAAACATATAAGCTGGTTTTCAGCGACACACTGTCTGAAGGACTGACATTTAACGAAGATGTGAAGGTGACTGTTGGTGGTGTAGAAATTTCTAAAAGCGATTATACTTATAGTTATGATGTTACTTCAAATTCCTTCACTGTAACAATTGAAGACGTGACGGAACTTGCAGTTGAGGGCGTGACGATTGGCGCAGGTACCGAAATTGTAGTATCCTATTCAGCTACATTGAATGATAACGCTGGCTCTGTTGTAGAAAATGATGCTTCCTTAAGCTATTCCAATGATCCCAACAGTTCTTCAACTGGTACAACCGGTGATAAGACCTATGTTGTTACCTTTACAGTAGTTGTAAATAAAACTGATGGAACTAATGCTCTGGCGGGTGCGGCCTTTACCTTATATACCAAGGACGAGGCAGGAAATTATACCGTAGTAGCTGGGACTTTCGAAGCTGGAGAAACAACAACATTTAACTTTAATGGACTGGCAGCTGGCGATTACATGTTAGTTGAGAGTACAACTCCTGATGGTTACAACACTGCTGCTCCGGTTTACTTTACTATTAACGCTGCTGTGACTGAAGACGCAGACAGCGAAACGGGAGTAACTGTGCATATTACTGATATTGATGGTTTTACAACCAATGATTTAACGACGACCGTAACCACTACCGTTGTCAACAACGCAGGTTCCTCCCTTCCCTCCACCGGCGGCATCGGCACCACCATCTTCTATGTGGTTGGTACCGTACTGGTTCTGGGCGCAGCGGTTGTCCTGATCACCAGAAGACGCATGAGCAGCGAGGCATAAATCTTACATATATGTAAAAGGGGATGACTTCAGACATTTCCTGACAGATGTGTTTGATTAAAGTTTATAAAAGCCTGTCCCGGCCAGGGGCCGGGACGGGCTCCCTTTAAGGGAAATAAACGCTGGTTGTTGTTCGTTGCCCACCACTGTCCAGACAGCGGCAGGCAGCGAAGAGCTGACAGCGTACTGCTGTAGAAGCAAAGCAATCAGCTTTTACAGCTGGTGATACGAAGGTTCGCGTGAGCGAACAAGTCAGTTTATAAGGAGAGCCGATAGAGGTATGGGGCGGCAGCGTGAGAAAAGGCAGAGAAAAAAGAACGACCGGGTCACCACTCTGATTCTGATTGGCATATTTTTAGCCGGCGTGATTATCCTGGCCTATCCGTCTGTCAGCAACTGGTGGAACTCGAAGGTGCAGAGCCGGGCGGTGGCGGTCTATGACGAGGCGGTCGCGGCGTTGAATGAGGTGGATTACACCAATTACCGGGAGGCAGCCGAGGCGTACAATGAGGCGCTTTACGAAATCGGTTCCGCGAACGCGATTGCGAACACGGACCTGGTGGACGAGGGCTACTGGGATCTCTTAGACGTCAGCGGTACCGGGGTGATGGGCTACATCACGATCGACAAAATCAACGTGCAGCTGCCGATTTACCACGGGACGAGCGACAGTGTGCTGTCGGCGGGAGCCGGTCATCTGGAAGGAACGAGCCTGCCGGTCGGCGGCGAGAACACGCATACCGTGATTTCGGCGCACAGGGGGCTGCCGAGCAGCCTGCTTTTCACGAACCTGGATCAGCTGGAGGTGGGGGACACCTTTACACTGACGGTCTTAGACCAGGTGCTGACCTACGAGGTGGATCAGATTTCGATCGTTCTGCCGGACGAGATTGAGAACCTTTACATTGAGGATGGAAAGGATTACTGCACGCTTTTGACCTGCACGCCTTACGGGATCAATACCCACCGGCTTTTAGTACGGGGCGTGCGCGTGGAGAACGCCACGACGACGTTAATCCATGTGACCGCGGAAGCCTACAAGGTCGCGCCGCTTTTGGTCGCGCCGGTGCTGGCGGTGCCGTTAGTCGTGATTTTGCTGATTGCGTTGCTGGTCAGTACGAGCAGGACGCACAGGAAGCGGAAAAAGGCGCAGCGGGAGCGCAGGGCGCGGGAAGCGTTGGAGGACGACGAGGACAGCGGGTAGTACCCGCGGGCCGGGACAGGCCGGAATAAGGCCGCAGGAGCCGGACAGAGGCGCCGAAGCAAGGCGCAGAGGCCGCAAGAAGCCCTTAAAAAAAGGGAGTCTCTGAAAGAGGAAGCAAAGTCATTTCAGAGAAAAAGAAGCAGACCGCAAAAGGCCGGTGAAGCCGGAGAGAGGCTCCGAAGCAAGGCCGCAGAGGCCGGGAGCAAACCCGGAGAATTAAGAGCAACCTTCCTTGCGAAGTCATTTCAGAGCAAGGGATTGTGATAAATCAGATTTGACACACCCTGTCAAAAATGGAGGGAAGATCATGAAATATAAGAATGTTGTAAAGAAAGCTGCCGCTGTAATGCTGGGACTGGCGATGATGGTCACGGGCGCGAAGGGCGTGAACGCGGCCTCGGTGCCGGATCTGGACCTGACGAAGACGGGTTCGATTGAAATGACGCTCATGGACGCGGACGGCGTGACGGTGTCCGGCGGAGCCATCACGGTCTACGAGGTGGCGCAGCTGTATCTGGACGACGGCAACATGGCCTACGCGTACACGGACGGCTTTGGCGACTGCACGGTGGCGCTCGATGTGACGGACACGACACTGGCGAGCTCGCTGGTTTCCTACATGAGCGGGAAGACGATCACCGGCACGGAAAAGAGCGTAGCATCAGACGGAACGGTGAGCTTCACGAACCTGGAGCTGGGCCTGTATCTGATCGTGCAGACGACGGCGTCCTCCGATTATGAGACGATCAGTCCCTTCGTGGTGACGCTGCCGATGGAAGAGGACGGCGTGTGGGTGTACGCGGTGAACGCGAGCCCGAAGGTCGGCACGGTGACGCTGATCGAGGAAGAGCCTGAGCCGGAGACCCCGGACGAGGAGGAGCCGACGCCTGAAGAGGAGCCTGAGCCGGAACCGGAGACTCCTGCGGAGACGACGACTTCCGATCCGATCCTGCCGCAGACGGGGCAGTTGAACTGGCCTGTACCGGTGCTGTTGATCGGCGGCTTCCTTCTGCTGATTGCGGGCGTTGTGTTAAAGAATTCCGATAAAAAGAACAGACGCTATGCCTCATAAGAACAAAAGAGCTGTGTCCAGACGCAGGCGCAGGAGGCTGGGGACGCTGTTCATAGCGTTGGGCAGCCTGATGCTTTTAGGAGCGGTCGGGCTTCTGGCCTATAATGCGTGGGACGACTGGCGGGCCGGTACGGCGGTGGTGAAGGTCCAGGATGCGCTTGACAGCGCCATGGAAGACCGCAATACGACGTTTTATCTGTATGAAAACGGCGCCACGAAGCGCGACCCGGACGATACGGAGATGGCGACGGTCGAGATCGACGGCTACGACTACATCGGGACGCTCTCGATTTCGAGATACGGGTTGGAGCTGCCGATCATGGCGGACTGGTCCTACGCGGGGCTGAAAATCGCGCCGGGGACGTACAGCGGCTCGGTGTGGAGTAACGACCTGGTGATCTGCGGACATAATTACGAGCGTCATTTCGGGTATTTAAAAGATCTCGAGGAGGGCGACACCCTCACCTTCACGGATGTGGACGGGAATGTGTTCTACTATGTGGTGGAGGAGGTTCTGACGCTGGAGCCGACGGCCATCGAGGAAATGCTCGATCAGGGCGGCGTTTCCTGGGATCTGACGTTATTTACCTGTACGCTGGGCGGGCAGGCGCGCGTGACGGTGCGGTGCAGTCTGGTGGCAATGGTGGAGTCGTGAGGATTTGATTTAAAGCATGGCTGAAAAAGAACTGCGGAAAATGAACCGCACCGAGC
>JAJPXG010000023.1:0-4162 GCA_021205565.1 Lachnospiraceae bacterium
TCGGTATCGCGTTCCAGATTCAGGATGATATTCTGGATGTGACCGGTTCGCAGGAGGTGTTAGGCAAGCCGATCGGCAGTGATGAACGAAATCACAAACAGACCTACGTCAGCATTTACGGCCTTGAAAAATCCGCAGAGGATGTGGATCGATTGAGCCGCGAGGCGCTCAGTTTGCTGCGGCTTACGGAAGGAAGCTTCCTGTATGAGTTGATTACATGGCTCATTCACCGGGAGAAATAGCATGGTTTTAGCAGATATTACAAAGGAAAATGACATCAAGAAGCTGCCGCCCTCAGAATATGAGTCCATGGCAGCTGAGATCAGACAGTTTTTGCTGGAGCACGTCAGTAAAACCGGCGGGCACCTGGCTTCCAATCTGGGAGCGGTGGAGTTGACGATGGCGCTGCATTTGAGTCTGGATCTGCCGAAGGATAAAATTATCTGGGACGTTGGCCATCAGAGCTATACGCATAAGATTCTGACCGGCCGCGCCAAAGAGTTTGACACGCTGCGGCAGTTTCATGGCCTGAGCGGTTTCCCGAAAAGAAAGGAAAGCGACTGCGACTGCTTTGATACAGGACACAGTTCCACATCAATCTCGGCGGCGGTCGGGATGGCGAAGGCCAGGGATTTAAGGGGAAGTGATGAAACCATCGTAGCGGTGATCGGCGATGGTTCCATGACCGGCGGCATGGCCTACGAGGCATTAAACAATGCGGCCAGACTGAAGAGCAATCTGATTATTATTTTAAATGATAATGACATGTCCATCTCTGAGAACGTGGGCGGTCTGCACAAATATCTGGATATGGTGCGCACAGGGGACACTTATCTGAATATCAAGGATAAGGTGACCAGTACGCTTTTACAGATACCGGATAAGGGCGAGGAGATGGTGGACGGCATCCGCCGTGTCAAAAACGGCATCAAACATATGATTCTGCCGGGCAGCTGGTTTGAGGAGCTGGGCATTACCTACTTGGGGCCGGGGGATGGCCATGACATCCCTGTGATGCTGCGCTTTATGGAGGAGGCCAGAAAGGCGAAGGGCGCGGTGGTCATCCATGTGCTTACCCAGAAGGGGCGCGGCTATGAGCCTGCGGAGAAAAATCCCAGCCGTTTTCATGGACCGGGGCCGTTTGATATCGCGACAGGCAAAAGTCTGGATCAGAAGACTTATCCCGCCTACACGGACGTTTTTTCCGGGGCGGTCTGTAAGCTCGGGGAATTAAACCCGAAGGTGGTCGCCATCACGGCAGCAATGGCCGATGGAACGGGGCTGAATCGCTTTCAGAAGCGTTTCCCCAAACGGTTTTTTGATGTGGGAATCGCGGAGCAGCACGCGGTCACCTTCGCAGCGGGACTGGCCGTGGGAGGGTATCATCCGGTTGTAGCGATTTATTCTTCTTTCCTGCAGCGGGCCTATGACCAGATTCTGCATGATGTCTGTATTCAGAATCTGCCGGTGGTATTTGCCGTAGACAGAGCCGGAATCGTCGGCAGTGATGGAGAGACCCATCAGGGAGTGTTTGATTATTCATATCTGTCCTCCCTGCCGAACATGCATATCCTGGCGCCCAAAAACGACTGGGAGCTGGCGATGATGATGAAGTTTTCCGTCGAACAGGATGGCCCGGTGGCAGTCCGCTATCCCAGAGGAAGAGCCTGCCAGGATTTTCAGGAGTTCACAGAACCTATCATCATGGGCAAATGCGAGGTCTTACACCAGGGCAGCCGCGTTGTGATTTTCGCGGTGGGCAGTATGGTGGAGGAAGCGATGGGGGTTCGCAGTCTTTTACTGGAAAAGGGGCTGGATATCACAGTGGTGAACGGCCGTTTCATCAAGCCGATCGATGAGCGGGCGATCCTGGTTCAGGCAGCCTGCCATGACCTGCTGGTGACCATGGAGGATAATGTACTGACCGGAGGCTACGGCGCCGCGGTGGGTGCCTGTCTGATGGAGAATGGAGTGTCCATTCCTGTGTACCGGGTAGGTGTTCCGGATCAGTTTATAGAGCACGGCAGTATTCCTGAGCTAAAGAGGATGCTGCGGATTGACGCAGAAAGCGTGGCGCAGGAGATTCTGAGGCGGCTGTCACAGACAGACAGGACGCCAAAGACGACGCCTGGATCAGAAAAACCGGAAAGAGATGGTTTGATTTCATGAAGGAACGTCTGGATATTCTGCTGGTGAATAAAGGGCTTGCACCAAGCCGTGAGAAGGCGAAGACCGTGATCATGGCGGGACAGGTCTTCGTGGATAATCAGCGGGAAGACAAGGCCGGAAGTCTGTTTGATGCAGAAAAGGTGCATATTGAGGTTCGAGGATCGAACTTAAAATATGTCAGCAGGGGCGGATTAAAGCTGGAAAAGGCGTTTGCTTCTTTTCCCCTTGATCTGGTGGGAAAGGTCTGTATGGATATCGGCGCGTCCACCGGTGGTTTTACGGACTGCATGCTGCAGAATGGTGCAGCAAAAGTGTACGCTGTGGATGTCGGATATGGACAGCTGGACTGGAAGCTGCGCAATGATGAGCGTGTTGTCTGCATGGAAAAAACGAATTTCCGTTATCTGACACCGGGCGATCTGCCCGAACAGGCTGATTTTGCTTCCTGTGATGTTTCTTTTATTTCACTGACCAGAATTTTGCTGCCGGCTTTCAATCTTTTAAAGAATGAAGGACAGATGGTGTGTCTGATCAAGCCCCAGTTTGAGGCCGGCCGGGAGAAGGTAGGCAAAAAAGGCGTGGTCAGAGACAAATCTGTGCACCGGGAGGTCATCGGACATGTCGTGGATTTCGCGGACATGATCGGCTTTGAGGTGCTGGATCTTGATTTTTCACCCATCCGGGGACCGGAGGGAAATATTGAATATCTGCTCTATCTGAAGAAAAATGCGCCGGAAGCTTTAAGGACGGCACAAATCACGCCGGATGACGCGGATACGCTGACAGAACGGCAGGCACTGGAGCGGGTACATGGTATTTGGGAGGAAAAAACCGGCCTTTCCAACCGGGAAGACTGGATCAAAACAATAGAAGATACGGTGGCAGCGGCCCATATGAAGCTTGACTGCTGAACGGAAAGGATCGCCTATGCAGGAACCGATCAGAAAAATATGCGTGCTGAGCAATGATTATAAGGACCAGGGCCTGGTTTTAACGCATCGCATTGAGGATTACATGAGGGCACACGGCGGTGAGGTCTCGGTGATCTTTACCAAGTGGGATTTTGAAAAAGAGGAATGGGTCAGGCCTAAGGAGGTTCCGGCGGACTCGCAGTGCATTCTGGTGATCGGCGGCGACGGCACCATGCTGCAGGCCGCGCGCAACAGCTATGGTATGGGTATTCCGCTTCTGGGTGTCAACAAAGGGACGCTCGGCTTTATGACAGAGATCGACAGCGAGAATCTGGAGGACAGCTTAGAGCAGCTGCTTCTGGGCGATTATATGGTGGAAGACCGTATGATGTTAGAGGGCGAGATCGAGCGCATAAACGGAGAGATCATTACCAGCATCGCGCTGAATGACATTGTGATCAACCGCGCGGGATCTTTACAGACGGTGCGGTTCGATGTCTGGCTGAACAACCGCCTGCTTCGCCGTTATAATGCTGACGGCTGTATTATTTCCACGCCTACGGGTTCCACCGCTTATAATCTTTCCGCGGGAGGCCCGGTGATTGAACCGACCGCTATGGCCATGTGTATGACTAATATCTGCCCGCACAACCTTTTTAATCGCGGTGTGGTCATGTCCGGCAAGCAGCTGATCACTCTTGTAAATCCCGGGGACAGGCAGGGAAGAGACCAGCCGGTGGAGGTGGCGTTTGACGGTTCCTTTAAGGTGCGGCTGCATACAGGGGACTGTATCAACATCACGCAGGCAAAGTCCACGGCGAAAATTATCCGTCTGGAACCGACCAGTTTTATGGAGACCTTACATAAAAAGATGAGCAATACCTGATTGGGGAAAACAATGAAAAATGACAGATTGGACGAGATCATCCGTCTCGTACAGCAGGAAGATATCGAGACCCAGGAGGAACTGACCGCGCTGCTCAATCAGGCGGGATATCCGGTGACGCAGGCTACGGTCAGCCGGGACATCCGTAAGCTCGGTCTGATCAAACGCCCCACACAAAGAGGCAGGATGAAATACA
>JAJPXG010000023.1:4172-4544 GCA_021205565.1 Lachnospiraceae bacterium
ATTCCTTCCGGGGAGGAAAATCTGACCAGGCGTCAGCTTGACATTTTAAAGGCCAGTGTCCTTTCCATGGAAACTGCCATGAATCTGCTGGTGATTAAAACCAGTGCCGGCATGGCGATGGCTGCAGGTGCGGCGCTGGATGACCTAAAGCTTTCAGAGATCGTAGGGGCTGTGGCCGGGGATGATACGATTCTGGTTGCCACGAAAACACAAAAGGATGCGGAGGTTTTGAAAAACCACTTACAGAAACTGTTGTCGTAGACTGACATAAGGAGGATTGAAATGCTGAGCAATCTGCATGTGAAAAATCTGGCGCTGATGAAGGAATGCGATATGAATCTGCGTCCGGGCTTAAATATCCTGACCGGTGAG
>JAJPXG010000165.1 GCA_021205565.1 Lachnospiraceae bacterium
AGCCGGCACCCGCTCTTGCCACGGCCATAAGACTGTCCGGCAGCGTAAGATCATGCATGACAGCGCTTCTGACTAAAATACCGTCCGCCTCACTCAACTGATCCGTGAGAGCATACTGCTCCGTAAAATGCTTAAGCCCCACCTTTGAAATCGGGTTAAGGCAATGAATCTGATATACTTTTTCAGACATAATGACTCCTCCCACTCATCCTCAATATACAATTACAGTCATGCCACTCTCCACCAGGGAATACAGCTCCTTCGCCTTTGCTGAAGGCAAATTCACACAGCCGTGAGAACCGTTCGTCAGGTATTCCGTGCCGCCGAAGACCGTCTTCCAGTAAGCGTCATGGAAACCGCAGCCGTCATAAAAATGCATCCAATAATAGACATAGGTCGTGTAATCCGCCCCGCGCAGAGTACGCCCCTGTTGCTTATATTCTATGTAATAAACTCCTTTCGGGGTATCCCGGCCTTTTGCCACATCGCCAGTGACGCAGTCACTCTCCCAGATCAGTTCATCTCCCTGGTACATATAACAGTGCTGCTCTGAAATACTGACCTCAATATACGTTTCCGAAATCGCACGGCCGTAATCATTGTCAACAGCGCCGGACGGATAATAAGTATATTCCAAAGCAAGCGTCTCGTCACAGCTTTGCGCATCCAGTGCCCGGGTCAGCTCCGCAGCAAGCTCACTCACATTTTCCAGCACCCGGCCATAATTGCCTTTTTCAACCTCAATCGTCTCTCCGGTATGTGTCACAAACTCCCAGCTGTTATTGCGCGTACTCGTCTCTGATGCCAGCGCAGAGACATAAGCTTCCACTTTTTCCGTATCGCAGTAAATCGTGCCGTCCTTGCTCAGTAAAGGTATTTCTTCCCCGTCAGCAGCCAGAAAGCTCTGTATCTGCGACCCTGTCAGGACATACTCACCCTCATCTGCAGAAAGAGTGATCTGATGAGACTGCGTATATTCCTCAATCTGACTGTATATATTCAGCAGAATTTTGTCGCTCGAAGTATACCCCTCTGCCGTGTAGCAGTCTGTTTCCACAAGGCTTACAGATTTCACGCCTGTCTGTACAGCTGCCAGAATCATCTCACAGGCTCTGTCGGTATCCAGTATTTCCAGCCCCGTATCGCTTAATACATAGCCGTCTTCCGTATACTCCAGCGTCACCTTATTCTCATATTTCTCATCAATCTCCGAAAAAGGTGAGACTGTAGGCAGCCACTCACTGAAAGCTTCCTCATCAAGAGTAACCAGCGGACTGACCGTATAAGATGTCTGTGAAAAGGTTGCGCCTGTATGCGTCTGATTTCTGACTCCCTTTATTGCCTCTGTAAAATCAATCCCGGTCACAAACTCATTGCAGTCCAGAACATACTCGTTTCCCTCCTCATCCGTGATTGTAACAGAGGCATCATACTCCTGCTGACACAGCAGAGTATTCACCTGCTCTACGGAAAGGCCGGTACAATATATCCCATTGATCCAGGTCCCGTAAGGAAACGTCTTTGAATAATGATTTTGCAGCAAAACATATCCAATCACACACAGCGCAGCTGTTGTAAGTAAAATCACTGCCGCAGAATGCAATATGAATTTTCCGGATTTTGTCATCATCAGTAACATCTCATCAGAATTGCCAGCTTATTCACAATATCCACCGACTTCAATCCGCTGTTAAACTGCGGGTCCGCCAAAAGTGCCAGCGTATCATGAACGGAATTCCGGTAATTCAGCACCTTATCTACAGTTTTCTTAACGTCAGCAGGCATTCTGTCATAATAGACATCAGCCAGTGCTTTCGTCTGTTTATACCTTTCATTTTTACTGCTGGTAAAAATATTGAGAACCGATTCTGCCTTCAGCCAGAAGCTTTTGCCCTGTCTGCTGAAGGCATCCTCATGTCTGCGGTAATTGATATAGCTTTTTTTGTCAAAAATGACTTCCCCGCCGCACAACAGACAAATGTAGTATACCAGGCCGTCATGGCTCAGCAGATTCTTCTGCTCCGGGTCGGCATGATACTGACGGCATAGTGTAAGCACTTCCGGCGAAAATACCATCGTACATCCAGCCAGCCGCTGCCTGGTCAGAGCGCTTCCGTAGTGGATTCGAAGCCCCGGAAAGGTATTGTCATAACGGAAATTCAGATTTTCATCCACGACACGAAGTGCAGAAGCATAAAGCATAAGCGGCTTATTTCCGCGCTTAAGCGCATATACTGCCCTCGCAAGCTTTTTGGGTTCCCAGACGTCATCCTGATCTGAAAAGGCATAATAATCATAAGAGCACTCATGTTCAGCAGTCAGTGTATTAAGAAAGCTTCTGCGATAACCGATATTTTCTCCTTTGATCAGATGAATATTCGGGTATGTCGCCATACAGCGTTCAATCACCTGACAGGTATTATCCCCAGAACCATCATCCCGAATCAGCAGAGTCACATCAACGTCTTTCTGCCTCATAATACTTTCAATCTGCTCTTCCACATATCGCTCACCGTTATATGTGGACATGACAACCAGTACCTTATCCATGGATTTTTCTCATTCTCTCGCCTTCAGATCATCACCGTCAAACGCTTCACTGATGGGCGCACCGGCGGGCACCATCGGCAGTACCTTGTCATCCTCCGGGATGATACAGTCAAGCACCACCGGCCTGCCAAGAGAAATGGCTTTTCTCAGCGCCGGCTCCACTTCCTCTTTTGTGGTGACGCGGATGGCCTCACAGCCAAGTCCTTCCGCTACTTTACAGAAATCTACATTATCATGCAGAACGGTCTGGCTGTAGCGTTTATCATAGAAAAGAGTCTGCCACTGCCGTACCATGCCGAGTACATGGTTGTTGATCACCACCTCAATAACCGGGATATTATAACGGCTGGCAGTCGCAAGCTCATTCATATTCATGCGGAAGCATCCATCACCGGCAATATTGATACAGATCTTGTCCGGCCGGGCCATTTTGGCACCGATACAGGCACCCAGGCCATATCCCATGGTCCCAAGTCCGCCGCTTGTCAGAAGCGTGCGTGGCTCAGTATAGGTATAATACTGCGCGGCCCACATCTGGTGCTGCCCCACATCGGTGGTAATCAGTGCCTGACCATTGGTGATTCTGTCAATCTCCTGCATGATATACGGGCAGCTGAGCTGCTCATCATCGTATTTAAGCGGATATTTCTGTTTCAGTTCTTCGACATAAGCAAGCCAATCTGCATGATCCTGCTGATCAAGTACAGACAGAATATCCTTCAGGGCAAGCTTCAGATCTCCCACCAGAGAAGCCGCGGTACGGACATTTTTATTGATCTCCGCCGCGTCAATATCAATCTGAATAATCTTCGCGTTTGAAGCAAAACGCTTCGCGTCTCCGGTAATACGATCCGAGAACCGGGCGCCCAGGGCCACCAGACAGTCGCACTCGCTGACGCCCAGATCAGAGGCCTTGGTGCCGTGCATACCGATCATCCCGGTGTATTCCGGTGCATTGCCGTTTATAACTCCTTTTCCCATCAGGGTATCACAGACCGGACTGTTAAAGCGCTCCACAAACTGCCGCACCTCCTGCCAGGCGTTGGATAAGACAGCGCCGCCGCCCACCAGAACAAAAGGCTTTTTCGCCTCCTTTAAAAGAGCAATCACTTTTTCAAGCTCTTCGGCTGAATAAGAAACCTTCGGCTCCTCCTCCTTGATTTCCACAGCCTCATACTCACACAGAGCACCCGTCACATCCTTCGGCACATCGATCAGCACCGGGCCCGGTCTGTCGCTTCTGGCGATTTGGAATGCCCTGCGAATAGTCTGAGCCAGCTCCTTTACATCCTTGACGATAAAGCTTCTCTTGGTGATAGGCATGGTAATGCCTGCAATATCAATCTCCTGGAAGG
Source organism: Lachnospiraceae bacterium (assembly GCA_021205565.1). Taxonomy (GTDB): domain Bacteria; phylum Bacillota; class Clostridia; order Lachnospirales; family Lachnospiraceae; genus RGIG6307. The sequence goes on from JAJPXG010000165.1 coordinate 3,906, forward strand.
AATCCTTGCCCAGAAGGGAAACGCCGACATTACAGGTAAGAGCAACTACCGGAATCGAATCCATAAACGCGGTGGCAATTCCAGTCACCAGATTCGTGGCGCCGGGGCCAGAGGTAGCCAGGCACACGCCTACCTTTCCCGTTGCTCTCGCATAACCGTCAGCCGCATGGCTTGCCCCCTGCTCGTGGCCGGTCAGAATATGGGTAATCTCCGGATGCTTATATAACTCATCATACACATTCAAAATCGCGCCGCCCGGATAGCCGAAAACGGTATCCACACCCTGCTCTTTTAAACACTGCACTATGATCTGTGAACCATTCAGCTGCATAAATCTAATCCCTCTCTCTAATCATTCGCTTATTCAGAGACTTTCAAATCTCCGTTCTTTACTCTTTAAAATCTTTAAATCCACTGTTTCTCATTCGTTGGGGAGCTTTAAAATTGCGCCGTTGACGCCGCTCGTCACCAACTCCCTGTATCTCTTCAGATATCCGGTCACAGGCGGCATTTCCTTTGGCACATAGTTTTTCTTTCTCTCCTCCCACTCATCCTCCGGCACCAGAACATTCAGTGTGTTGGCCGGAATATCAATGGCAATCAGATCACCCTCCTGCACCAGAGCAATAG
>JAJPXG010000166.1 GCA_021205565.1 Lachnospiraceae bacterium
CAGGAAAGAAGGAGGAAAAGGTTTGAAAAACATGAGCGATCCGGAAAGGTGGAGGCAGGACAGAAGCTGCGCGCTCTTGGTGAGCAGAAGAAAATGTTGGAAAGCATTGCGAAGGAGGACTGACATGGATGAATTGAGCAGAGAACAGCTGGAGCGTATGGTAGATGTACTCGGAACCATGTTCCTCAACGCAATCGGGGATGCAACATTTGCGGAAGGATTGCTCAGGAATGAAGGGTTTGAAACTGAGGAGTTGAGAGACATCGGATTCGATGTAGGGGAGGTGGGGTGATGGGAGAAAAATACAGCGACACAGAAATTGCCCAGATGTTCAGCGATTATGTGACAAGGATGCAGGACAAGCCCAGGCACACAGGAGCTGCGCAGAAAGAAACGGATGCGTTTGATCTGTTCTGCGAATCTGAGTTCCCGAGAAACGTCAGGCTGCAAGTGAACCTGTTTGACCGGATGATGAATTGTGCGGTCGAGTATGAAGAAAGCGGTTTCATCGCTGGATTTAAGACAGCTATGGCACTCAAATCAGGCCAGGAGGAGGATTTACCAAAGCCAAGCAATATTTCCTCACCCAGAATCGAAGAAACGAAGCCTGCGGCTATCACGGAGCCACAGAAGGTTCCAAATGTGGATGATGTTGTGAAGTTCCGGATCACATCAAAGCAGATTGCAGAACTGTTCGAGACGACCAATGCGAAGGTGGTAAAGAGAATTGAAAGATTTATAATCCCCAAACTTGACGATGACAGCAGGAAAGGGTTTGAGAAATATGAAGGCGTGAATGTTCAAATGAAGCCGATCACATTCTATCGGCTGAACAAAGCGGCCTGCGAGATGTACCTGAAACAAATGGAACCAAAACGGAAAAATTATGTGAACATAGCCGGTGGATGCTCGAAACTGGAAGAATTGATGGAGAAGGTATTCCGGGTTGAAGCGGTGCCAGTATAAGGAGGAAAATATGCTGAAGGAAAAAATTGGAGAAGTCACAGAGATGGTGAGTGACATGATGGGAAACGGATACAAAGTAGAGGTTCGGAGCATAACGAAAAGTAACGGAATGGTTCTGGACGCGATTACGATACTGAAGCATGGCAACAACGTTTCACCAGCCATTTATCTGAACAATTATTATGGCGACAGCGAGGCCATAGCGGCTGGAATTGTCCGTGAGTATAAGGAGAAGATGCAAATGCTTGGAACAGGCCGGATGGATTCTATCAATAAGGGCTATATTCTGGACAAGGTGAATTATCAGATGATTGGGCTTGAAGCGAACAAGGATTATCTGAAACGGTGTCCGCACAGAGTTTTGCTCGACATGGCAGTTATCTATCGTGTTGTGATAGATCACAATGAAGATTCGGATACCAGCTTTGTTCTGAATGATTCCAATATGAAATCCATGGGGATCACGTTCGAGGAACTGGATGCAGCCGCGATGAAACATATAACGGAGGCCAGCCTTGTCTTTGAAAATCTGAATCATATGGCAGCTACGCTGCTTGCATCTAAGAAGAAAAAAACAGCCGAGGATTGCATTGTTGAGGAAGGAAAAGCTTACGTCGTGACAAAATACGATTTCTCGTATGGAGCCGGGTTGCTGATGCACAAGCGTTTATTTGAGAAGATGGCAGAGAGAGCTGGAACGGATTTGCTCGTGCTGCCATCCAGTATACATGACTTGATTGTATTACGGGATGACGAGAGCCTGGAAACGAAAGATTTGAGAGATATGGTCACAAAAATAAATTGCAATGTGGTTTCGTCGCAGGAGAGTGTTCTGACCAATAACGTTTACCGTTATGTGAAGGAAACAGGAGAGTTTGAGATTGCGTGAGAATCATTTGTACGGGCACTAGAATTTTCTGAAAACTTTCAGTTTTTCACTTGACACCCGGAATGCAGGTGCTATCGTACGTCCGTAATCAAACAATACCCATTACGGAACGGAGGTGGTCGCCATTGGGAGCCAAAAGAAGCTGAGGAAGATGGAGAAGAAAATCGAGAGATTGGAAGCCGAAGTCGATGAACTCAGCAAAAGAATTGAAGCCCTGGAAAACAGGAAGATTCGGATTGAAAAGATAGTAAGCCTCACCGCAGAAATCTTGACAATCATTGCAGCTGTTGTTGCGATACTCGAATTTATCCTGTAAACCAAAGCTTCAAATGGGGTGGAGGAGAATATCCTTCATCCCATGCAATAAAAATACCACGATTGGAGGGAAAAGTAAATGGAGACCTTAAAAAAAGTCTTGTATGCGGTTGACGTGACCTGCCTGGCGGCAACGATGGCGACGCATAATGTCTGCTTCGCGGTTGGTGCGTTAGTGTCGGCAGTAGTAGCGCTTGCGATAACAATTACGGATCGGGGGAAATAAAGTGGTGTTCGGAAAGAGAACGGCTGTTGATGACGAAAAAATGTATCTTGAAGGCAGCGAACTCGATGCTTTTATCGAAGATACGTCCCAGGTTACATCAATGGTAATAAATGAGATGGTGCGCATCGCAGACAGGCATAATGTTGACCGAGATAATGCAGTTCAGTTTTTCAATAAAGTGTTTAACTGCATGGTAGAAGTCAGCACATTCAAAAAACTGGGAGGCGAGGTGATGGAGGAAAAGCGAGAGTATTTGAAAATCGGTTCGTATACGCCGCCAGACAAAGATGGCATCGGTGAAAAAGTTGAACGCGATTGGTTCAGACAGGGATGGATTTTCAAAGACGAGGATGCTTTTCACAATCGTCCGGATGATGTCTGCTACATTCCGGAGCTGTCAAATGAGACATATTCCAGGAAAGATATTGTTTCTGAATGCAAGGGTAATGAAGAACTGGCAGATGAAGTGTTTGAAAATCTTGACTGGCAGCATGTAAGTAGCCTGTTGGAGGACTGGAAAGCAAATGGTGAGATTGATACCTGCAGAAACTGTGACAAGCTGTTCAGTTGCTATGGTGAAACAAAATGCCCGTTTTGCGGAGCAGATTATGGAGAAGGTGAGGAAATGAAGGAGAATACAGCAAAGCTGGAGTGCAAAATTCCTATCAGTATCACGGGCGAGGATATTGACGACATTATGAGTTCTGCGCTTGACAGCGGAATCGGATACTGGTGTATCAAGGCGGAGGTTGACGGAGATTACCTCGGGAAATATGCAAGCGAACAGATCAGCAGAGGCGGCAAACTGAAACTGTATGATGTGGAGGGTGAGCAGGTCTTGACGCTTACAAAAGGGAAATTTCTGAAAGGCCTGGAAAAGTATATTTCAGACCCGGGTTCCACAAATAACATTCTGGAATTTTCGGAGGATGGGATAAAGGTAGATCCTTGTCTGGTGGACAGCTGTGCAGCTGATTGCATCGTTCAGTTTGCGGTGTTCGGCGAACTGGTTTATTCGTAGGAGGAGAGGCATGGAAAGTATTGTCACTGAATATACGAATGCCTGTTTTTTCTGCGGGAGGCCAGCGGAAGGGGAGCATCACTTGGTGTTCGGAACAGCAGGCCGGGAGTTGAGCGAGAAAGATGGATTGAAGGTTCCGGTCTGCAATAATTGCCACAATATGGGAGCCGTGACCAGCAGGATTCACGGAAACCCAATGGCGGAACGCCTGTCAAAAATGCTTGGGCAGGCAATATGGGAACTAGACTGGGTGCTGAAGGATTCTATCTATGATTCGGATGGAGCAGATGCAGAAGCTGAGGCAAGAAGGATAGAACACCAGGTTTGCAGAAAATATTTTCGTGAAAGATATGGGAAATCCTATTTGTAGTCGGAGGAATCAGCATTGAAGAAAAAGACTCCACAACAGGAACTGAAAGAACTAAGTGGAAACCTTGTTGATGACATCAATCGATGGAATCATCTGAACGAGTATGGTGGATCAGACCCATTCTGGACGGATGGTGTGAATATGAATTTGGTGAGAAATCATGTTATATACCATAAGCAACAGATCAAAGAAATCTGTGAAGAAAACAGCTTGGCGTTTCCAGATACCTATTATCTTGCGACGCCGCCCAAAGTCGATGACGGATATATGGCGAACGTGAAACAGCGTGATCGGATCAAGCGTCTAAGGCAGTTTGGCACGAAAATCACCATAAAACGTGTAGAGTATGATGCATCACAAATCAGCTTATTTTAATTGTTACGAAAAGGAGACAGAAAATGGATATTGATAGAGCGATTGAATTGTTATCCACCCCAAAAGCGATAGCAACCAAGCAGGAGTGGGAGACCGCGTTTGCGATGGGCGCAGATGCTCTTAAAGAGAAGAAAGCACGGATGGAAGAGAAAAAGAAATATGATGAAATGTGGGATGCGCTAATGGATGAATACGAGAAATTCGGACTGGAGGATAGAGAATGGGAGAGCTGAAATTTAAAGACGGAGCGATCAGGCCGGGCATGGTAATCCATTGCCCGACAGAAGAGGACGCGAAGGTGTTGTTAGAGCATTTGGATAGCTTGGGGTATATCTGGGAGGACACACTTGACCATTTAAC
>JAJPXG010000149.1:0-463 GCA_021205565.1 Lachnospiraceae bacterium
GTACCCAGTCATCCTCCATCCGGCCGCGAATACCGGTAGGAACCTTCATGCTTTCGCCTGGTTGAAGCTTAATCTCCACCGGAGTATAAAAATCATATCCGGCGCTGCCCTTCGTCGCCCGCCTGGGCAGGCGGATGGATTCATATACGGCCGCAGTCCCGGCCTCATCTGCTGTAAAATCTGCAAAACCCTCCTGAAACTGACTGAGACTTACGTTATCAAATCTGGCAATTCTTCTGCTCATGAATCCTGCTCCTGCTCATTTTCCAGAGCATCTTTGGCATTTTTCTTCATTCTGAGTTTATATCCCGCAAAAATGCCAACTCCTGCAACCGCGATCGACACGGCAAAAACAAGTAAATAAGACAGAAATGAATTAACAAACAATATGAGATTTTCCATGATCATACTTCCTTTCGTTGAAAATTCTCTGCCCCGTCAAAGAAAATCCGGTAATCTGTAC
>JAJPXG010000149.1:473-4453 GCA_021205565.1 Lachnospiraceae bacterium
ATTCATTCTATCACGCTTCCCGATTCACGTCAAGAAAAGAGTTCTCAGCAAAGGACTCGTGTAAAAACACCTGCCCAAATCCCGGTAAAGGAAACGGGAAGGAAGCTTTTCCTCTCCTCCCCGCATCTTTTGCCCGGAAATATCTGGAATGATTTCAAGTTGTATGCAGACATGTTCTGTCTGTATATAACATTTACACATCAAATTCCGCCATAAGAAACCGCTCCTGCTCTTCTCTCAAAATCTCAAAATAAGGCTTTTCATACTGACTGTAATACGCAAGATAAAAAATCATATCCTGCGGAGAACGAATATCATTCAATACCTTCCCGATATATTTCAGCTTCTGGCCTTTATCCAGACTGTCCCAGCACAGGTTCCCCACCCGCTCAATCTGCCTGGCAGCCGTCTTTTCCTTTTTGTTGGTGCGGCTGGCCGCTGCAGGATAGATATCCCGCGTCACAAAAATGTCTTCCCTGGAGATTCTTTCTCCAAACAGCAGCTTCTTTGCCTCCTGAATCGCGCAGGCAAATCCTCTGATCTCGTTTCTGCCGGGTCCGATAATCTCGCGAACCAGCATTTCTTCTTTTGTCATCTTATGATGACCCCTTTCATAAAAAATATTTGAATGATGCCGTCATTGATTTACTCAGGATATCATTAAAATGAAATTTTGTGATATCGGCGACAATAAGCGACAGAAATCGCGTAATTACGACGGTTTCCGAATGCCTGCATTTGTTCGGTTCATCTGATCCTGTGTTATGGAAAAATGATACTCAATCTTTCTTTTTCAGAATCTCCTTCTTCCTCAGTTCCCGGACTGATGCCCAGGCCGCATATGCGGTACCGGCCGCTTCGGAAATCCAGAACGCGTACCAGGCACAGTCAACGCCCAGCAAACGCGAAAGAATCCAGATACACGGGACCAGTACAATTACCTGACGAAGCGCAGTTCCCATCATATTTACCATACCGTTTCCCAATCCGGACATGGAGTACCCCAGAATAATCGTCACTGCACCAAATACAAAGGTCAGTGAAATAATCCTGAGAGCCGGAATGCCAATCTCAAGCATGGTTTCACTCGCTGAGAAAATTCCTAAAAGCGGCGCGGGAATCGCCATAAACACAACAGTAATCACTACCGCAATGACACCGGCAGTGGGCAGCATCACCTTTAAACAGGCCAGAATCCGATCCTTTCTGCCAGCCCCGTAGCTGTAACCCACTATGGGAATAGCGGCCTGCCCAAGTCCGTTCATTGGCATATACAGGAAATTCTGCAATTTATAGTAAACTCCGAAAAATGCGACCGCTGTGGAAGAATAGGAAATCAGGATCGCGTTTACTGCTGTCAGCATGATACTGCCAAGTGCCTGTGTCACAATGGTAGGCAAACCGACCCTGTATATTCTGAAAAACGTAGTTTTTTCAAAATGATAGTCCTTAAGCCCTACATTCACAATCGGATTTCTGACAGTATTCAGAACCACCGCAATTGTCGCTGCAGCCCACTGGCCAATCACTGTTGCAATAGCTGCGCCCCTGATGCCCAGGGCTGGAAATCCAAACAGACCGAAAATCATGATCGGATCCAGAATGATGTTCGTCACAGCGCCCGCCACCAGAGAAATCATACTGTCAAAAGTATCTCCTACAGACTGTAAAAATCTCTGAAACATCGTCTCAATAAACGTGCCTGCGCAGAACAGCATACAGATCGTAAGATACTGCCTGCAGTATGCTCCGATGATTTCATCATCCGTAAACATATTGACAAATAATCCGACACTGGTAAGCCCGAGGAGCATAAAAACAGCCATTCCCGCAAGTGCCAAAAGCATACCTGTCGTCGCAATATTTTTAGTGTCCTTCTCCCTTTTGGCCCCAATACTCTGCGCCAGCATAGCGTTAACACCCACACTGGTACCCACGGATACCGCAATCATCAGAAGCTGTACCGGATAGGCAAGGGAAACAGCGGTCAGCGCGTTCTCCCCGATCCGGGATACAAAGATACTGTCCACAATATTATAAAGGGACTGTACAAGAAGTGAAATCATCAGCGGCAGAGACATATTGGCTACCAGCTTCGGCATTGCCATCGTCCCCATTTTGTTGTTCTTTTCCATTATTGTTCTCCTCGTATAATAAGTATATAGCCAATGAAAAATGATGGTTATGCACTTACCCTTTCTATAGAGTTATAGATGAGTGAGACACCTGGGTAACCCCTTTCCATCCCATCTACATTGGTTGATAGTTTTGCAGGTTATTCTGTGGTATGATATCAGCAGAGTCTGATGTCTAGAGGCACTGCATTTTCTCCTTTCGGCCCGGTCTCCGGTGCCCGCTTGAAAAGCTTTCAGCCTGAGGCATATGTCACATTCCGCTAACACAGATGTTTCATCCCCTGGCGTACAGCACCAGCAAAAGAGCTGCCAGGGTGCATGCTTATTACGCGAGGTTTCGGTCAGCATATGTCTCCCAGGATAAACCTTTAACTTCAGGTTCCACAAATCCATGGTCGGAAAGGTGGTGATATCATGATTAAGATCAACCCATTATCTACACTTTACGTCGGTATTGACGTCAGCTCAAAATCCAACTATGTCTGTGCGTTGGATTTTTTCAAAAATAAATACATCAACTCTTCTTTCACTAACAATCAGCCTGGAGCTGAGGAATTAGCCCAGAAGATTCTGGAGTGTCTAAAGAAGCATCCGGATCTCAATACAGTGATCGCTGCATTGGAATCTACTTCTGTATACAGCATCCATATCGCCAACTATCTCTCATCCTGTGAAGAACTGATGCCGTTCAAACCGTATGTCTTTGTGGTCAACCCAAAATGTACAGCAAACCACAAGAAGAGCTTCATCGGCCTGGGAAAATCCGACCCCATTGACGCCTTCGTTATTGCTGATTACGCAAGGGGTGGAAACATTGAAACCGAGCCGTGGCGTGGCAGCCAGTTTCTGGCTCTCAAACGTCTCACAAGGCACCGGCTCCACCTCGTGGAATGCATGACAAGGGAAAAGGCTTATCTGGTCTCCAATCTCTATCTGAAATTCAGTGAATTACAGATGCTTGATAAGGAGGACCAGCCGTTCTGCGACATCTACGGCGCTACTTCCTCCGGTGTCCTGATGGAATATCTTTCTCCGGAAGAAATCATTGAAACTTCGGAGGAAGATCTCGTTGCTTTCCTTGCGGAGAAAAGCCGCAACAGTATTAAAGACATCGGCAAGACCGCCGATCTGTTGAAAAAGGCTGCCCGGGATTCCTACCGCCTTGACAAAGCTCTGTATGAGCCGTTAAACGTCGCGATTGCCAGTTCTTTCAACTGTATCGAAACGTTCAAGAAAGAGATCAAGGCGATCGACACTGCCATTGAACGGGAGATTAAAGGATTAAATCCGAATGCGTTTATCATTCTCCAGTCCATTGATGGCATTGGCCCGGTCTTTGCCGGCGGTATTGTTGCCGAGATCGGCGATATATCTGCCTTTAAATCATCGGATGCCCTTGCCAAATATGCCGGTTTGTGTTGGAAGTCCAATGATTCCGGTGACTTTAGCGGGGAGGACACTCCCATGTCCAAAGCAGGTAACCGTTACCTCAGGTACTATCTTGGCGAAGCCGCCAACAGTATGAGGAAACATAATGTTGAGTACGGAGCGTACTATCGAAAGAAGTACAATGAAGTTCCGAAACATCAACACAAAAGAGCACTCGCGCTGACTTCACGTAAATTCGTTCGTTTGGTTTATGGATTGCTGGCCAGAAACCAACTGTACTCCGGCGTATCGCTGGATACATCAACTGAACAGTCTAAATAATCGAACTTACGTTCTCTCTGGGCGATAGGTCTATTAAGGTTACCCTTTTACCTAAAATAAACCCAAAAAACTTTTTAAAATTTAGCCTGAATTATTCACGGCGGTATAAAACACCTGTATACCAGCCATCATGAC
>JAJPXG010000054.1 GCA_021205565.1 Lachnospiraceae bacterium
CCGGATCACCATCACGCTTTTCCGCTTTTTCGCCCCTCTCGCTTCCGTAGTACTGGCAGGGAATACCGGGCATGCCGAACAGCAGCGCATAGATTAAAGGCAGATGGTTTTCATTCTGCAGCATGGTCGCAATCCTGGAGACGTCATGGTTGTCTACAAAGGAAAGCAGATGCTTGCCGGTGTAAAGGCACCACTGCTCCGGACCGAACTGCCGTAAAAGAGAATGAACGATCTCAAACAGATTCATGCTGTTGAAGCTGGAATACAGGCCCTTGTAGCACTCATAATTGGTAACGGAGTGCAGCATTTCCGGATTCATGATGCGGTTGTAATCCCCGTGCAGGACCTCTCCCACCAGGAAAAAGTCCTCCTTCAGCGAATCGCAGTGCGCCCGCAGCCGTCTTAAAAAGTCCAAATCCAGGCTGTAGGCCACATCCAGGCGCAGGCCGTCGATCTGAAAGGTATTCACCCAGAAGCTGACACAGTCTAAGAGATACTGCACGACCGCAGGATTGCGCAGATTTAATTTCACAAGGTCATAGCAGCCCTCCCAGCCCTCATACCACAAACCGTCATGATAAGGGGAATTGCCGCCAAAATCAATGCGGTAAAACCAGTCCTTATAGGGGGAATTTTCCCGGTTTTGCAGTACATCCTGAAAAGCCCAGAAGCCTCTGCCCACATGATTAAACACACCGTCCAAGACCACGCGGATTCCATTTTCGTGAAGGCTTTGTACGACCTTGATAAAGTCCTCCTCAGACCCAAGCCTTGTATCGATCCTTAAGTAATCTCTCGTGTCATATCCGTGCGTATCCGATTCAAAAAGCGGTGAAAAATACACCGCGTTCACATGAAGCTTCTTCAGATGCGGAATCCAGTCAATGACCTTCAAAATTCTATGTTCCAAAATCCCGTCATTTGAAAACGGCGCGCCGCAAAATCCCAGGGGGTAGATCTGATAAAATACACTTTCCTCAGCCCACATAGTATTCTCCTTTTTCTGTCCTATTTTTTCTGTCCTGTCTGTACTGTAAACTTTTCCTGTCTGACAGTCTCTACAGAATTTTCTCCATGCCGACCTTGTATGGCGTCAGGCCGCATTTTTCATAAAAACGCATGGCGCCCGGATTGCAGCTCCACACATTCAGCGTCACATTGTAGCAGCCGATCTGCCGGGCATAGTCCAGCACATACTGATAAAGCGTGCTGCCGACATGCGTGCCTCTTAAGGTTTCATCCACACAAAGGTCGTCGATGTAAAGCGTTTTCATATCCGGGTGAATATTGTCTCCATCATATACCTCCAGCATACAGAAGGCATAGCCTAAGACCTCCTCGTTTTCATCCACCGCGGCAAAAACCGGACGGGTTTCATCCGCCAGAAGGCTTTGCAGCTCCTCATCCGTGTATTTCTTGGCGTTCGCCTTAAATAAATCCGGCCGCCCATTATGGTGCACCATCAGCACCTGATATAAAAGCCTGTTTAAACCTGGCATATCCTTTTGGGTTGCTCTTCTGATATTCATATGACCTGTCCCGGCTCCCTTCCTTCGTCTTTACTCACCGTTCTCTACTATAACATAAAACATGAAAAGCGCCAACAAAAATTTCCCCGCCTGCCTGCTGACAGACGGGGAAACTATGTTCCGCTCATCTCTCCTGATTTATACCAATATCATCCTCCGGATCGTCTACTTAAGCTCCTGCAGATACAGATTCACACGGTTCTGAATCAGGGCGGTCACATCCTCCATGCTCTTCTGCCCTGAGAAATAATACGCCGCCTCCTCATTGATGATGTCCAGGATTTCGGTGTGGTACTCAAACCTGCGGTCCGCCTTCTCAATCAGGTCACGCACCGCCTCGATATCATTTTCCGATGCCGCATATACAATGATGTACCCGTTTTCATCATAGTATGTTGCTTTTGCTATTCTTTCCCCCGTACCGTCTCCGTTTGTCGTATCGTCCACCATAGCCGCGGCAAAATAATCCTCCAGCTGCGCCATGACAAGTGGAAAACCCTGGTACTCACCACCCGCAACATCATATCTGTGCAGGATGTAGTATTTTACAAATTCCCAGGCTGCCTGCACATTGTCGCTTTCCGCGTTGATTCCCAGCTGTCCTCCCCTGTAATAAAGAGCCGTGCCGGTTCCCTCCGCAGTTGGATATCCGATGAAATTAAGACTCCCGCCAAAGAGTTCGGAAGCAATCTGGTACGACGAAACATCTGATATCACCCCGACTTCCAGCAGAACTTCCCCGGATGCGATCCCTGTAGAAAGGTAGCCCTTATAACCGCCCGTATACTGCGCAGCAAACTGAAGAACAGCGCAAAACGCCTCCGACTCAAAATCACAGGTCAGGCTGTCCCAGTCGATGAACTCATCCATTCCCACGGTGCAGAGTGTGGTCAGAACAGGCTCATCCGCGGAGAACCCGTAAATTGCGTTGATATCCTGGCCCGCATCCGACAGAAGCTGAATCATCTCCTCAAATGAGACCCCGCATTTCCCCTGTGTGGTCTCATTGCTTCCCCACATGGAATAAATCGAAAAAGCCGGGGCAATGGAATACAGATGTCCGTTCGTCTCATACAGTTCCAGCACCTGCGTCACAAAGGTATCGCGTGGACAGTCCGCGTCCATCTTCATCAGCTCATATAAGTCCGTGAAAAATCCCAGCCCGGCATAGATGTCAAAATCAATGCTGCCGTCGCCCAGTATGATGTCTGGCGCATTGTTTCTGACAATATCCAGATTTAACTGCTCCACGCCGGCCGCAACGCCATCTTCCTCATCAGAGTCATCATAGTAGTCGACAATCTCCACCTGAATATCGTCATGATAGCGGTTAAACTGTGTCACCAGCTCCTGCACATCAGCATCATCGGAAAGCATCACGCCTCCCAGGGTGATAACCGTCTTCGAACTCTCCCCCTGTTTCAGACGCATGTATTCCGAGCTGTCTTCCCCATAATTATCAATGAGTTCGATGACGCCCTCATGCATTTCCATAAAGAGAATGTCAGAGGAAGAAATTCCAAAAGAGGAGAGTTCAAAAATCTTCTCCGTGGTCTCATCCTCCGGGTCAAACTGATACAGGGCGCTGCCGCTGCTGTAAAGGAATCCCTCATCTGAAATCGCAATGTTATCAGCGGAAGCCATGTCCCCGGCATTCGTAAGGACTGTCCGGGTCTCCTGTTCTACGCTTTGCGCTGTCACTTCCTGCAGATAGATCGTACCCTCTGAATCCCGCGCAAGGACGGTCGGAACGCCTTCCTCATCAAAGCAGACGCCCAGAATACTCTTCGTCGACAGATAATACAGGGAATTCATCTCGGCATCCTTTACATAGACCCGGTTTACCATCTCATGTATGATCCCGCCGTTGCCGTAGCGCTCGCCCGTAGGGATAGTCATCTGCGCCCAGAAATAGAAATTCCCCGCGGAATCAAGGAATAAGGCCTTTGGGGTGATTGTCTTCGCCTCCCCGGCATCATCCAACGTAAACTCTCCCACTTCGGTCACATCGCCGTCTGAGCCGACCCTCCAGATCATGGTCGCAGAGTCTTTTTCGCCCAGAATATATACGTTTCCCTCAGAATCAACCGTCAGGCTCAGTACGCTTTCCGCCCCGGCAATCAAAGTCTCAGACCCACTGCCTGTCCCCTCCATGGAACAGACAACTACATGAAGTCCATTCTCCTCCATATAACAGCCATAGACAGTCCCGTCCTTCACAATGGCCTCTTCCAGCCGCCAGTCCAAAGAGACATGGCTTGCAGCCCAGGAACCCGCATTCGCACTGCTCTCCTCACCCTCGTCAAACAGCTGCACCTTTTCAATGGCAGAACCGCTTTCAGACCCGCAGGATGACAGAAACATCACTGCTGCAAAAACAACGGCCAGAACAGCAGTCAACCAGCTTTTGTATTTTCTTTGCTTCTCTTTTACGCATTCCCCTTTCAGACTCTGCATCTCATTTCCCCCTCGTTTTTGTTTCTTACCTTCACCACTCCATGATTGAGCTAATAAAACGGAATGATGCTGCGGATTGCCCCTCCAGTGCATCCTTCTCAATCCATGTATTTTTTTATTGTATAACAAAATTGTATCAAAGTTGTATCAGATTTCCGTAATTTTCAGAAAATCCGGATGATTTTCAAAGGTTTGCGAAAGTTATGATCAGAAGGAAGCTGCACTTTCGTGAAAAAAAATCCCATGCATTTCTGCATGGGAGTCTGAAGCTGCTCATTCTGAATTACCTGCGTTTACGTTTTATCAGCTCATCTTCAAAAGCTTCGCGGCCTGGTCCGCAGCGATGCAGGCGTCTAAAATCTCGTCGATGTCGCCGTTCATGACCTTGTCAAGCTTGTACAAAGTCAGGCCGATACGGTGGTCAGTGACGCGTCCCTGCGGGAAGTTGTAGGTGCGAATTTTCTCTGAGCGGTCGCCGGTACCGATCTGGCTGCGGCGCAGCTCCGCCTCCGCATCGTGCTGTTTCTGCTGCTCGATATCATAGAGCTTGGATTTTAAGAGGGCGAAGGCCTTGGCCTTATTCTGCAGCTGGCTCTTCTCCGTCTGGGAATAAACCACGATTCCCGTGGGATAGTGGGTCAGACGCACCGCGGAATCGGTGGTGTTGACGCACTGTCCGCCGTTGCCGGAGGCACGCATCACATCGATGCGGATATCCTTCTCGTCAATGACGATGTCAATGTCCTCGTCCGCTTCCGGCATCACCGCCACAGTCGCCGTGGAGGTATGAATACGTCCGCCGGACTCCGTCTCCGGGACTCTCTGCACACGGTGCACACCGGATTCATATTTCAAGCGGGAATAGGCACCTTTTCCGGAAATCTGAAAATTGACCTCCTTCATGCCGCCGATGCCACTCTCATCGGCATACTGGGTCTCCACCTTCCAGCCCCTGCTCAGGGCATATTTCACATATAAACGATAGAGCTCGGCCGCAAAGAGGGCCGCCTCGTCGCCGCCCGCGCCGCCTCTGATCTCCATAATCACATTTTTATCATCATTGGGGTCTTTCGGCAGAAGCAGAACCTTCAGCTTCTGTTCCAGCTCCTCCACAGCCTTTTTACTCTCCGAGAGGGTTTCCTTTAAAAGCTCACGCATCTCCTCATCGGACTCCTCCTGCAGCATGGCTTCGGAATCCTCAATATCCTGCTTCGCCCTTTTATAGCTTTTGTAGGTCTCCACGATAGGCGTTAAGTCGCTCTGCTCCTTCATCAGCTTCCGGAAACGGTCCTGATTGGCAGTCACCGTGGGTTCATTTAACTCATTTAATATTTCCTCAAAACGATTGAGTAAATCGTCCAGCTTGTCAAACATTCTCTTTCCTCCATTTTCCCGATACAACCCGGTCAAGGCCGGCCAGATCCTGCAATACTCTTACATCTTTGAAGCCTGCCGCTGTAAAAAGATCCATCACCGCTGCTCCCTGATCATATCCGATTTCCAGAATCAGGAAACCTTCGTCCTTCAAATACGCCCGGCTTTCAGGAATCATCCGTCTGTAAAAGGACAGGCCGTCGCACTCTCCGTCCAGCGCCAGCCGCGGCTCATGATCGCGAACCTCCGGTTCCAACGTCTCAATCACGTCAGACGCAATGTAGGGCGGATTAGATACAATCAGGTCAAACCGCCCGTCAATCTCCTCAAACAGGTCGCTTTTACGCAGAGAAGCGCGCAGTTCCTTTTTTAAGTTGAACCGCTCCAGATTCTGCTGCGCTGTCAGCAGAGCCTTTTCGGAAATATCCGTACCCAGGCCGACTACTCCCTGGCTGTGATATAAAAGGCTTAATAAAATACAGCCGCTGCCCGTGCACAGGTCCAGAATCTCCATCCCGGGCTTTAAGACCTGAAGCGCTGCCTCCACCACCGTCTCCGTATCCTGTCTGGGAATCAGCACATCCGCATTCACGATAAAATCAAGTCCCATAAAAGCCTGAACGCCTGTGATATGCTGCAGAGGCACACGGCTGCAGCGCAGCCTAATCGCCTCAAAATAAGCCTTTGCTGCGTCTTCTGAAAGCTCTCTGTCCCCAAAGACAAGCAGATCCTGGCGCGTGACGGCGCAGATACCTTCCAGCAAAACGGCTGCGTCCAGGTCATATTCCGTGATTCCCGCTTCTTTTAAAAGTGCCGCTCCCTGTCTGTACGCGTCCCTATAAGTCATGTTCCAGCAGTTCCTCTATCTCCCGGCCGGCTTCTTCCTCGCTGCGAACTCTGTATGCCCCGTCTGTTCCATCCGCACTGTCCGGAGCACCGTCATCATCGTCTGCCGCATCATCGTTACCTGTCGTATCTGCAGCGTCTGTATTATTCTCCGGGGCATCTGTCTCATCAGCGTCCTCTTCGCTGTCCTGTTTCATTTCCTCCGCGATCAGGCGGTCCAGGTAAGCAAGAATTTCCGCGTTTTCACGCTGGATTTCATCCTCCTCGGACTCCTCCGCGAATTCTTCTCCCGGGTATGCTTCAGGCTCTTCTTCGGGTTCTTCCAAAGGTTCTTCTTCTGACTCTTCTTCCGATTCTGCCAGCGGCTCCTCTTCCGGTTCTTCTTCCTCTGGTTCCTGCTCCTTCCCGAGTCCATATTCCATTTCCGTTGTCTCTGCAATGTCATCTACGAACGCATCTGCAGACTCATCATCTGCTGGTGCGTATTTCGCTTCAGCTTCCTCGGACTCTTCGTATTCTGTCTCTGCTTCCTGCACTGCTTCATATCCGGATTTGGCTGTTTCATCATATTCTGTCCCGGCTTCGGGAGCCTCAGCAATACCGTCTTCGAACTCTGTCATATTTTCCTCAGATGTTTCGTTCACAACCACATCCTGTACAGCAGCGGCTTCTGCTTCGGTTTCTTCATCAAACTCAAATTCTGTTGCGGCTTCATCTTCAACTGCCGCTGCATACGTTATCTCCTCAACCGGATAAGTTGTCTCCCCAGTCTGATATTCGTTTTCTTCCTCACCGTCCAGGTACTCCGCATTCCCTTCGGGTTCCTCTTCCTTAAATGCGTCCTCCGTCTCCACTGCGCCGAAGACCACCTCCTGGTAGCCCTCCCAGTCAAACACAGCCTCCACGGCCTGAATGGCGACCTCGATCATCTCATCGTCCGGTTCTCTGGTACTCAGCATCTGCATGCCCATTCCCGGCAGATTCAAAAGCCTCACAATCGGATTGGAGCTGCGGCCCGCCAGCTGAATCAATTCATAGGACACCGCCGCAATCACCGGAATCAGAAGCAGACGATACAAAAGCCTTAACAGCGGATTCGCCGCCTGAACAAAGAAAAAGCACACGCAGGAAATCACCATCACATATAACATAAAGCTGGTGCCGCACCTGGGATGCAGCCTGCTCGAGCGGCGCACATTGCGCACAGTCAGCGGTTTGCCGCGTTCAATGCAGTTGATGCATTTATGCTCCGCTCCGTGGTACATATACATCCGGTTAATGTCTTCCATCAGCCCGATCAGCGTCACATAGCCGATAAAAATCAGCAGCCTTAATACGCCTTCAAAAACAGAAAGCAGCATACTGCTCTGAATATACTGACCAGCAAAAGCAGCCAGCCCGTAGGGCAGCATAATAAAAACAGCTACCGCAAGGATGACCGCCGCAAACACAGTAAAGCTCATGATAATGTCATTCGCCTTATCCCCGAAATGCTTTTTTAAAAAGCGCTCAAATCGTCCGGGCTCCTCTTCCAGGTCCTCCATACCGATTTCAGCGGAAAAATTCAGGCTCTGGAAACCGATCCACAGACTGTCTATGAAATTCACGACGCCTCTGACAAAGGGAATCCTGGAAAGTATGCTCTTTTCTTTCTTCTTTCCGACCTTTTTCTCCACAGCAATGGTGCCGTCAGTTTTGCGAACAGCAATCGCGTAGTCGTTTCCGTTGCGCATCATGATGCCGTCTAAGACTGCCTGGCCTCCAACGCCGCAGTAGTGCTGCTTTGCCTTTTTTCGTGACATAACTTCCTCCGTTTTACGGTAAATAAAAAGGTTGAGATGCAATACACCTCAACCTCAACCTTTTCAACCTTTTACTGCATGCCGTATTTTTTGTTGAACTTATCAATACGTCCGCGAGCCTGAGCTGCCTTCTGCTGTCCGGTATAAAACGGATGACACTTGGAGCAGATCTCCACATGGATCTCCGGTTTGGTGGAGCCGGTCACAAAGGTATTGCCGCAGTTGCAGGTCACTGTCGCCTGATAATACTTAGGATGTATTCCCTCTTTCATCGTAATTCACCTCTCTATATGATAAATAGTCGTTCTCATCCTTACTGTCTTAATACAGACAGCTTATTCATGATAGCAGACCTATCCTTATTTTGCAAGAGATTTTTGAGATTTTTGAAATTTTTTTATGTTCCGTTACTGTTCACAGTCGCTGTATCTCAGAAGATCCTCTGCTTTCTCACAATCTGCACGAACTCATCATTGCTGCGCGTACGGCTGAACAGTTCCAGGATGCGGTCTACCGCTTCCTCCGGCTTCATGCCGTTTAAGCCGCGCCGCAAAATCGTCACGGCCTCCTGCTCTTCCTTTGATAAAAGCAGATCCTCTCTTCTGGTGCTGGATCTGGGGATGTCGATGGCCGGGAAAATGCGCTTTTCTGACAATTTACGATCCAGAATAATCTCCATATTACCGGTGCCCTTGAATTCCTCGTACACCACATCGTCCATCTTGGAACCGGTTTCCACAAGCGCCGTCGCCAGGATAGTCAGGCTGCCGCCCTCCCGCATGTTTCTGGCCGCGCCGAAGAAACGTTTCGGCATATACAGAGCCGCCGGATCAAGACCGCCGGAAAGGGTACGTCCGCTGGGGACGACCGTCAGGTTGTAAGCCCTGGTCAGTCTGGTGATGCTGTCTAATAAAATACATACATCCTGCTTCTGCTCCACCAGCCTTTTGGCACGGCCAATGGTCATCTCCGCCACACGCTTATGATGCTCAGGAGACTCGTCAAAAGTGGAATGGATAACCTCCACGTTATGTCCCTGAATGGCCTCCTTCATATCCGTCACTTCCTCAGGGCGCTCATCGATCAGCAGAATAATCAGGTGCACATCCGGATTATTGTGAATGAGGGACTGCGCCACCGCCTTTAAGAGAGTCGTCTTGCCAGCCTTGGGCGGGGAAACGATCATGCCGCGCTGTCCCTTTCCCACGGGACTTAAAAGGTCCATCACCCGCATGGCCACACTGCAGCCGGGATGCTCCATCACCAGGCGCTCATCCGGAAAAATCGGCGTCAGATCCTCAAAATTCGGGCGTTTTGCCACCACGTCCGGATTGTATCCGTTGACCGTCTTGACATACAGCAGAGCGCGGTATTTTTCCTTGTCGATCTTCACACGGGTATTTCCGCAGAGCACATCGCCGGTCTTTAAATTAAAACGCCGGATCTGATTAGGGGATACATATGCATCCTGGTCTCCCGGCATATAGTTGTCGCTTCTGATAAAGCCGAAGCCGTCCGGCATTACCTCTAAAATACCGCGCGCCTCCACGCCGCTGTCTAACTCAGAGCCGCCGTTCTCAAAGGATTTCCGGAACGTAGGCTGCTCAAATTCCGCCTGTGAAACGGCTGCCTCCTCTGCCTGTATCTGTTCAGTCGGCTGCGTATGTGCGGCAGACTCTGCCCTGCCGTCGGATACAGCCGATTGTTCTGTTCTGACATTGGCCGCAGACACTCTCCCGCCCGGTCGTCCGGGTACTCTTTTTTGTGGCTGGCGGTTCATCGCCTGTCTGCCTGTTTGCGGCCTGCTTTGCACGTTCCTTTCAGACCCTGTATTTTCAGATGTTTTTCTCTCCGGCGCCGTTCCGGTCGACGTCATTTTTTCAGACATTGCCTCTTCCGATGCAACCTTTTCCGCAGCGACTTTTTCTGCAGCTGCCTTTTCCGCAGCCGCTTTTTTCTCCTCTTCCTCTTTCTGTTTCAGTTCCTCATCCAGCTTCAGCATGGCGTTCACCAGATCCGCCTTTTTCATGGCGGAAACACCGCGCAGGCCTCTGAATTTCGCAACCTCTTTTAACTCAGTAAGGCTTAACGACTCATATTTTTCCCTCATTGATTGTCTCCCTCTGTCTTCATTTATTCCAGAAAATCCTCCCTTTGCGGTGTGAAAATATCCAGAAGTTTCGTTTCCTCAAGCGTCCACACTCCCCTTGTCAAAATGCAGCTCTACTGTCATCAAATTCGGCGCATGAGACAGAATTTTTCTGACAACTCCGCCGCCGCTATCCCGAAGCGGGGTCTTATGATTGATACAGACCATATGCTTTTCCTCCCAATTGAAAATACCGCAAAGAACACGTTTTCCGTCATTTAAGAAAACGCCTTTCGTTGTATGTTCAGAATTTATTTAAGTGATAAAAGGATTGTGCTGTTATAAAGATGTACGAGTGCCGGAAGTGCCTTTTGGCACCTCCGACATCCTGAAATGTGTTCAAGTGTTATTTAAGTCCGCTTTCTTATTTTTTCAGCGGGCTGTCTCTGTAAATGATGTCCGTCCTGGCGGGACCGTTGCTGACCATGGTGATGGGATAACCGATCTGCTCCTCAATAAACTCCACATAGTCCCTGCACGCCTTCGGCAGCTCCTCATAGCTGCGGATACCGGCAATATCGCATTTCCAGCCCGGCAGCACCTTCCAGACGGGCTTCGCTCTGTTCAGCTTCACGGTCACCGGGAAATCCGTGGTGACCTCCCCATCAATCTCATAGCCCACGCATACCGGAATCTCATCCAGATATCCCAGCACGTCCAGCACGGAAAAGGCCACATCGGTGGTACCCTGCAGGCGGCAGCCGTATTTACTGGCCACACAGTCAAACCAGCCCACGCGTCTGGGCCGT
Source organism: Lachnospiraceae bacterium (assembly GCA_021205565.1). GTDB lineage: Bacteria > Bacillota > Clostridia > Lachnospirales > Lachnospiraceae > RGIG6307. The sequence goes on from JAJPXG010000054.1 coordinate 10,907, forward strand.
CCGGTCGTCGCGCCGTACTCGCCGCCGTCACCGCCCCGTCTGCGCAGCTCCTCAGCCTCCTCACCGAAAATCTCGGACACGAAATCTCCCGCACCCACCGCGGAGGAATAAGCCTTGCAGACCGTCACAATCTGGCTGATCTCATAAGGAGGAATACCCGCCCCAATCGCGCCGTAAGCCGCCAGCGTGGAGGAGGAAGTCACCATGGGATAAATCCCATGATCCGGATCCTTTAAGGTTCCGAGCTGTCCCTCTAACAGAATCGTCTTGCCTTCCTTTAACGCCTTGTCCAGGAATGCACTGACGTCGCATACATAGGGAGCAACCATGTCCCGGTATTGGTGTAATGTTTCCAACAGCTCATCGGGATCGATTGCCGGCTTATGATAGACATGCTCCAGGATCACGTTTTTATATGAAACTACGCTGTCCACCTTCTCCTTAAGCAGATCCTCGTCAAAAAGCTCGCTGACCTGGAAGCCGATCTTGGCATATTTATCAGAGTAGAAAGGAGCAATTCCGGATTTGGTAGAGCCGAAGGCCTTTTTACCCAGGCGCTCCTCCTCGTACTGATCAAAAAGCACATGGTAGGGCATAACGATCTGACAGCGGTCGCTGACCAGAATATGAGGCATCGGCACTCCCTTCTCCACCAGGGACTGAATCTCTCCGAACAGAATTGGAATATTCAGTGCCACACCGTTGCCGATAATATTGGTGGTATGTCCGTAAAACACACCGCTCGGCAGAGAGTGCAGCGCGAACTTGCCATAGGAATTCTTGATGGTATGTCCCGCGTTTGCGCCGCCCTGAAAGCGGATGACGATGTCGGCGTTCTCGGCCATCATGTCCGTGATTTTACCCTTGCCCTCATCGCCCCAGTTGGCTCCTACTACTGCTTTTACCATAATGCTCTTCTCCTTTTCCCCGGCAGATACAGCTTTACACCGCATTCACATAACGCCGCAGGGAATATAATATAATTTGATATCAGGGAAATCATGCAGTCCCCCTTTATCCGTCTTTCTTCACCGTATTACACGGAAATATCAGCTTTAACACCCAGAATATCCTGGTTTGCATCCAGAACCGGCTGCACCACCTTCTGTAAAAAGCTCTCCGTCTGCTCCTTCGCCCGTCCCACATAGCGGGAAGGCTCCATGCAGGCCTGAAGCTCCTCTAAAGAAAGACCAAAGGTTTCATCTGCGGCGATCAGCTCCAGCAGATTATTGTCCAGGCCTTTTTCCTTCACATTACGGCCCGCTTCCATGGAAAGGGTACGGATGCGCTCGTGCAGCTCCTGGCGGTCGCCGCCGCGCTTAACCGCGTCCATCATGATATTCTCGGTCGCCATGAAGGGCAGCTCGCTCATAATGTGCTTCTCAATCACCTTCTCATAAACGACCAGACCATCCACAACATTCAGACACAGATCCAGGATGCCGTCCACCGCAAGGAAGCCCTCCGGAATGGACAGACGCTTGTTCGCCGAATCGTCTAATGTTCTCTCAAACCACTGTGTCGCGGAGGTGATCGCCGGATTCAGAGCGTCCACCATCACATAGCGGCTCAAAGAAGCAATACGCTCACTGCGCATGGGATTTCTCTTATAGGCCATAGCGGAAGAACCGATCTGGCTCTTCTCAAAGGGCTCCTCCACTTCCTTCAAATGCTGCAGAAGACGGATATCATTGCTCATTTTGTGCGCGCTGGCGGCAATTCCGGCAAGCACATTCATAACACGGGTATCCACTTTACGGGAATAGGTCTGGCCGGAAACCGGATAGCACTCTTTGAAGCCCATTTTCTGTGCGATCATGGGGTCAATTTTGTCAATCGTCTCCTGGTCGCCGTTAAATAACTCCAGGAAGGAAGCCTGCGTACCAGTAGTGCCCTTGGAGCCTAAGAGCTTCAGGCTGCCGAGAACATACTCCAGATCCTCCAGATCCAGCATAAACTCCTGCATCCACAGCGTCGCGCGCTTTCCCACCGTTGTAGGCTGCGCCGGCTGAAAATGCGTGAAGGCCAGGGTTGGCAGATCCTTATAGCGGTCCGCGAACTTTGCAAGCTCAGCCAGAACGTTGATCAGCTTTTTGCGCACCAGGCGTAAGGCCTCTCTCATTACGATGATATCTGTATTGTCCCCGACATAGCAGGAGGTGGCGCCCAGGTGGATGATGCCCTTCGCCTTGGGACACTGCACACCGTAAGCGTAAACATGACTCATGACATCATGACGGACTTCCTTCTCCCGCGCTTTCGCCACATCATAGTTGATATCGGTGATGTGAGCCTTCATCTCATCGATCTGTTCCTGCGTGATCGGCAGGCCCAGTTCCATTTCCGTCTCCGCCAAAGCTACCCAGAGTCTTCTCCAGGTGCTGAATTTCATGTCGGGGGAGAAAATGTACTGCATCTCCTTGCTGGCGTAGCGTTCCGACAGGGGACTTACATATCTGTCATTGGGCATAATTTTTCCTCCGTTTATTTTTCGAAGTCACCTCTGATATCCTCATCCGGCGGGTCCATGGGGTAATGGCCCGTAAAGCAGCCGTTGCAGATTTCCAGGCCACCCGCGATTTCAGGCAGTCTCTCAATTTTCAGGTAATCAAGCGAATCCGCGCCGATCACCTTACAGATCTCAGGAATGGTGCGGTTATAAGCGATCAGCTGCTCTCTCGCCGGCACATCCGTGCCAAAATAGCATGGCCACAAAAACGGCGGCGAGCTGATGCGCATGTGTACCTCCCTGGCTCCCATCTCGCGCAGCATAGATACGATCTGATTCGACGTAGTGCCGCGCACAATCGAATCGTCCACCATGATAATCCGCTTGCCCTGCACCGCGTCACGCAGGACATTTAATTTGACCTGCACGCTGTTCTCTCTGTTTTTCTGCCGGGGCTTGATGAAGGTCCGGCCGATGTAGCTGTTTTTGACAAAGGCAGTGCCATAAGGAATCCCGGACTGCGCGGCGTAGCCCATAGCGGCCACATTGCCCGATTCCGGAACACCCACGACCATATCCGCGTCCACAGGAGAATCCATCGCCAGATATTTACCGGCGAGCATGCGGGAATTATACACACTCATGCCGTCAAGCACAGAGTCTGCCCTCGCAAAATAAATATATTCAAAGATACATCTCGCGTGTTGTTCTCTGGGAATACAATTGGATCGGTCGGACTGTATACCATACTTCGGAGTGATTGTGACAATCTCCCCCGGCTCTACATCGCGGATAAAGCTGGCTCCGATGGTGTCCAGGGCGCAGCTCTCGCTGGCCAGGAAATAGGTATTATCCCTGACTCCGATGCACAGCGGCCTAAAGCCAAAGGGATCCCGGACGCCGATAATCTTTCTCGGAGACATGATCACCAGGGAATAAGCCCCTTTGATTTTTTTCATGGCGGCGCTGACCGCCTTTTCGATGGTCGGCTGATTCACCCTCTCCCGCGCGATCAGGTAAGCGATCAGCTCAGAATCAATGGTGGTCTGAAAAATCGCGCCGCTGTAAGCAAGCTCATTACGCAGCTCAGGGGCATTGATCAGGTTGCCGTTATGCGCCAGCCCCAGCGTCCCCTTGATATAGTTGAGAACAAGCGGCTGGGCATTTTCCCTGGTGGAACTGCCGGCAGTCGAGTAGCGCACATGGCCCACGCCGATATTTCCCTTCAGCGAATCCAGCTTCGAAGCGTCAAACGCTTCGCTCAAAAGTCCCATATCGCGGTAGCTTAAGACCTTGCAGCCGTCTGCCTCGGTATTGCTGACGGCAATGCCGCAGCTCTCCTGGCCACGATGCTGTAAAGCCAAAAGTCCGTAATAGATACTGCCGGACACATTGCCTCCGTCAAAGTCATAGGCGGCCATAACGCCGCACTCCTCATGCAGGCCATCGTCAAAAGCGGAGGTATCGTTTAAGTAAAATGGCATATTTTATAACCCCAGGCGTTCAAATACTTCGTTGTAGGCTTCCTCCACGTTCCCCAGGTCTCTGCGGAAACGATCCTTGTCCAGTTTTTCGTTGGTCTCGACATCCCACAGACGGCAGGTGTCGGGGCTTGTCTCATCCGCCAGGATAATCTGTCCATGATAACGGCCGAACTCAATCTTGAAATCAATCAGTTTGATCCCGGCCTGCAGGAAATACGCCTTCAGCACCTCATTGACCTTGAAGGTATACTTTTTGATGATCTCGATCTCTTCCCAGGTTGCCAGCTCTAAGGCCACCGCGAAATAGCTGTTGATCAGCGGATCTCCCAGCGCGTCATTTTTATAGGAAAACTCAATGGTCGGCTCTTTGAAGACAACACCCTCCGGAACGCCGAGTCTCTTGGAAAAGCTTCCGGCCGCCACGTTTCTCACGATCACTTCCAGCGGTACGATCTCCACCTTTTTCACGGCGGTCTCGCGGTCGCTCAGCTGCTCGACATAGTGCGTCGGCACCCCTTCTTTTTCCAGAATCTGGAAAATATGGTTGGTCATCTTATTGTTGATGACGCCCTTACCCACGATGGTACCCTTTTTCTCACCGTTAAACGCGGTCGCGTCGTCCTTGTAATCCACGATCACGATATCCGGATTATCCGTTGCAAATACCTTTTTCGCCTTGCCCTCGTAGAGCTGTTCCAGTTTCTTCATAAAAATTCTCCTCTCGTCCCCGGTGGGGAAGTATTTTCAATCAAACCACAACGATTATATAACGAAGTATCTGAAATTGCAATCTCAAACTGTTACTATTCACAGCCATCGGAAAATACAAGCAAGATCGTCGTGCTTGCATGTAAGAGATTGATTGTATTTTTCGATGAACCTGTGAAACAGGAACTCCACCCACATAAGCAAAAAGATGAGTCGCGCTTTTTGCGACGCCAGACGCGGAGCGGATGCTTTTGCGCATGTAGGGCGGAGAGCTGTGAATAGCAATCTCCAACCTTCGTTCAATTCTCCTGATAACACTGGCGGTAATCCTTCATCAGCGTCTTCAAAAGGCGTCCGCTCGCCAGATAGACTCCTTCCTCGCTTCCGTAGGTCAGCCACTCCTTTAGCTTTTCCAGCTCCTCCCCCTGCGGGGAATTCTCCAAAGCGCCGGTGAGCTTATTGATCTGCTCCTCCAGCTTCAGGGACTGGTCGGTAACCTGCGGGTTTTCTCCCAGGTAGTCCAGATATTCCCGGTTCGGCAGCACAAGCCTCGCGCACGCGAGCCACTGGGCAAACGTATCCTCATCGGGAATCAGCTGATAGGCCTCAGCAAAGGATTCCATCGCCGCATCGAACAAAAAAAGCTTCGCCTGTGCCACGCCGATATTGTGCCAGAGAGACGCGCGCAGCTTCACCTCGCCCTCCGGCAGCTCGCTCATCAGCTTCTGATAAGAGGAAAGCGCCTGATAATACTTCTGCCCTTCCAGATAAAGATCGCCTTCCTTTTTGCGCTTTTCCAGGTAGGACCACTTCTCGCCGGCGCTTAACGATTCCCGCACCCTTTCGATCTCCTTTTCGGAGACATATCCGGCATAGCGCAGGATCGTCACCACAAAAGGAATCAGGCCGTCCTTTCTCTGCACAGACTGTGCCAGGCGATAGGCCAGGTCCGTACAGCAGCACTGGGTATGCAGCCACTGCGCCAGCTCCTCGTTTGCAAAATCCTCGCCTAAAAGAAAGCCCTTATGACAAAGCGCCCAGACCAGCTCTTCCAGGCTGCAGACTGTCAGCTGCATTTCGGCTATGTAATATCCCGTCTGCGCGGTTTCACTGTCACTGATAAACATGCATGCCTCCTAATCCAGCGTAAAAGTCTGCGTCACAGTTTTCCCGCTGCCCGGTACCAGAGAGCCAAGTCCCACATCTGTGACCTGTATCTGCAGCGTGGAAATATTCAGGAAATCAAACTCCACCAGAAGGCGGTTCTCTCCCAGAGGCTTATCCGCCAGCTCTCCTGTCGGGACAGAGAGCCTCTTAATCGTTCCGTCATGAACGGACCGCGCCAGGATCACCAGTTCTTCCCCCTCCGCCGGAAGGACATAAATTCTCTCGTGGCAGCTGCCAACATGCGTACCGGCCTCAAATACCGGCACATACTCCTCCGCCAGATTTTCCGTAAGAAGTCCCTGACGGCGGCAGTTTAAGCCGATATGCCAGCGGATATCCGTATCATTGAAAAACGCATATCCCTTCAGCGACTCATTTCCCGGTTCCATCTGCAGCAGGGTCAGACAGGCGCCCAGACTGTAGACCTGGTTGCCCCAGAAAACCCTGCCGTTATCCAGCAGATGATCCAAAGACCGATCCATCCATGCGCCCTTAAAGCCCTCGCCGAGAAGCCAGGTCACTCCATAGGGTTTTCCGGCCAGATTTTTGATAACAGCGCTAAACTCCGCATCCAGCTCCTGTTTAAAATATGGCTGTTCCTCTTCTGAAACCGAAACGGGCGGCATCTCACAGGGCGACAGACGCGTAAAATGCACCGACCTGGGCACCATACTGCCCTCCAGCGTACAGTACCACCCCGTCATGCCGTCCTTCTGATAATCAAAAATCAGTGCGTTATTTTCCCACAGCCTCTCCGGATCATGAAGCAGAAAATGAAAGAGCGTCTCGGAGCGGGTCTGCAGATACATTTTCGTCTTTTTGGAAAACAGGCGGGCCGTAGCGTAGGCCAAAATCCTGTACGCCCTCTCCTGCAGCGCCGCATCCTGTTCCAGATACGTGGTGAACATCACGGCAGCTGCCTGATCTGCCCTGCCGTATTCCCCGATCAGCTGCAGAGACAGACGTAAGAAATGATGCATCAGCTCCCTCGTCTCATAGGTGCGGCCTCCCACAGTCACCTGATCCTCCGCAAGCGCAAGCTCGAACACATTCTCAAAGCAAACCGCATCGGGAAGCTTAAGGACACGCTCGGCCTCATATCCTGCATAATAGCGGCTGCGATACAATGCAAGCACAGCCGGGAACGCATAGGTTTCCCCATCGGCTGCAGCCGGAACGGATATCGGCTCCTCCATCCCCTCCGTGTAAAGGCTCAGCTGGGCATAGCCTCTGCCCAGGTCTACCCCCAGCAGGAGGCGATTGAAACCACCCTTTTGACTGTTTAATTTCTCCAGAAATTCTGATTTTTCGAACATGTCATCCTTTACTTTGGAGCAAAAAGCCCGGTCATGGCATCCATCTTAAAGTAATCTTCCAGCGATTGATAGAGCTTGTCATTCTCTCTCATTTCACGCTCGTAAAGCATCTCATTGATACGGCTGTAACGGCTTTTGCGTTCGTCAAAAACAGCTCCGCACTGCTCGACACCCTGTTTTAAGACGATTTCCTGTGTGCCGTCCAGCGTACAGACCTCGTAGTGCAGGCGTTCTCCCCAGAAGAGCAGAAACTTTCCGGTGTAGACGCCCTCGCAGACCTTTTCCATCGGGAGGTCAAAGGATTCCTCCTTTTTTAAATCCTCCCGTCCTTCCACACTTAAGCGCATCCAGACAGAACCGTACTGTAAACCTCTGTATTCCACCACCTGACAGGCTTCCTTTTCCAAAAGCGCCTCGCAAAGCGTATGGAAAGACTGAAACCAGCTGAAATACACGCCGTCATGATAAAACTGAGACAGATACGCCGCCGCCAGGTCCAGTATCTCCTGCTTCTGTCTTCCCAAACCGTCCTTTAGGATACTCTCCAGAAAGCATAGACGCACAATCGTGGAAAAATCAATCCCCTGCCCTGCCAGGTCGGCAATCAGCTGCAGCTGTTTCGGATCGATGGCTTTCTTTTCCAGGAAGCACTGACTGCAGGCAAATTCCAGGAAGGACTTAAGCAGAGCAATATCGCCTTCCTGATAGGCCTCCAGAATCTGCTGCGCATTGGGAAGCAGATACTGCTCCTGCGTCATCTGCTCTAACAGACTGCCCGCAAAGGCTGACGTATCGGCCAAGAGTGCCTGCGCCCTGGTAAAAAGAATCCCCTTCTGCGTCAGATCGACATCCAGATGCCGCATCAGAAAGCCCATACCGTATGTGCCGATCCGCTCCTCCTGATACAGCTTCTGCCAGAAGGAAAGCTCCTCCGCAAAGCCCTCGGGATCTTCCCCAAAGACCGCAGCCATAATCTGTTCCATTTCCTGCGTCCGGTTCGCCTGATCCAGAAGCGGTACAAAACGGGCCGCAAACTCTCTCTTAAACACATCCGTCACAAGAGGATCTGCAAACACATTCAGGACCCCCGGCAAAAGCCCGATCAGCTCCTCATCAGGCGTTTCCCCGATCACAGCCAGCTGATAAAGGCCGTACTCCGCGGCATGGTCGCAAAGCCAGGCCGCCCAGCCGTGACGATCCATCATAGGCTCTGCTGCCGCATCCGGACAGGGATAACGTCTTCCATAGGAATCCTGTGCCCAAAGAACATATCGCGTACCGAACAGCGGCAGAACTGCCGTTCCGTCGACAATTGGCGCCTCAATTTCCTGCCAGTAGTCCTGATACTCCACGATGGCAGTTCCCTCCGTGAGAGAAAGACCCGTGACCGTGCAGGAATAGCAGACATCCGCCAACAGCTCCCCCTGACTCGACGAAAGCATGGGAGAGACAAGGAAATTAGTATACAGATAGCAAAGACCGGCGTTGACCCTGCCCTGCCTGAACTGGTCCAACATAAATGGCTGAATCAGCGGCTCATATTCTTTATAAAGAGAAAGCCATTGCGCGCGATATTTATGTACAACAGCATAAATGTAAGCGCAGCGCACCTCCTCCGGCTGGGGCGCATGGGCAAAATACTGCAGAACCTGCATGGGGATGGCGCGTTCAGGCGATAACTCCTCCCCGTCCATCTTCCATTTCTCGACAGGTAAAGAATCCAGATAAATCCCGTAAAGGCCGTTCAGATTAAAGCCCTGGTCGATCCCCTTACGGTACCAGGCGGTCATTCCCCGCTCTCTGTGGCCTCCCAGAATCCCCTGTCTGCAGATCGCCTCCGCCAGGACATGTCCCGGAGCCACCTCATATAATCCTTTCAGAATGGGAAGATAAAGCGGCCTGTAATAATTCATCGTGGCCAGATAGTCAGAAGCGGTTCTGGCAAGTGAAATGGAAACACCGGTATGCCGCAGCATAAACAAAAGCAGGTTCTCCTCAAACTCTGAAGTTTCGTAAACAAAGGTAGGATTTCTCTCGATCAGCGCCCGCGCTTCCAGATACATGAGCGGGCTCCTGCAGCCGCGGATGAACATCCCCTTCAGGTAATGATACCGTTCAGCGGCGTCCGCCATATTGTTTTTATTTAAATAATAATAGAACCAGGAAATCTGCCATTTGGACGGATATTTTAAAGAAAGCTCCGACAGCTTGCCGATAACCTTTAAGTCGTATTCGTCATCCTCCTGCAAAAGGCTCGTCAGGTACAGATAATAAGCGTGGCAGACCGGAAAGCGATCAGAATAGTCTAAAAGCCAGACGGAACACTGATCCAGCAGATCCTCCACGGACGCGGCGTCCTGACGCATAATGCACAGCTGCGCAAAAAACAGCTGGGCGCTGATATCCACGTCGTCCTCCTCAAGGAGCAGGTGTACCGTTTCCTCCGAGGCCGACATCCATTCCAGACGGTCGATCCTCTTTAAGCGCATGTCGATATAGAGTTGTGTCAGTTTCACACGCAGTCTGCGCGAGTTTGTGTTCATCCCGGACGCCTTCCGTTTTTATCCATATGTAATTAGTATAGCACAATCCCACAGCCTTTCACAACAGGCAATTCAATTTTATTCTGTCAGGAAACCTTGAAAGAATTGGCAGCATGAAGTATAATATCCATACACACAAAAGAATTAAAAATACGTCAGGATGAAAGGAAGGAGGCCAAATTCATGGAGGTAACAGGAATGACAGAAAAAGAACTGAAAGACCAGACCATCAGAGAATATGTGAATCTGCAGCGTCTTAAAAACGCCGAGGACCGCGACAAAGAACTCGCCTACCAGGAGAAAATCTTAAAGGCCAGATTACAGTCTCTTGGAATCCCGACAGAGGAACTGGAACCCTGACGGTCGCACCCCATACAAAAGACAAAAGAAGCCGGACTTCTCAAATCGGGAAGTCCGGCTTTTATCATGCCTTTAATTCAGTTCAGCGGCCCATACCAGTGCCAGATCGGTCTGCTCCCAGGTCATGTCAGCGGTATTGCTGCCGAAATGTCCGTAGGCCGCGGTCTGTAAATAAATCGGCCTCCGCAGATCAAGCTTTCTGATAATGGCCGCCGGGCGTAAGTCCAGATCCCTTCTGATCAGCTCGCTGATCCGGTGATTGGAAACCCGGCCGGTGCCGAATGTATCCACCAGAACACTGACGGGCTCCGCCACGCCGATGGCGTAGCTTAACTGCACCTCGCACTTATCGGCCAGACCGGCAGCCACGACATTTTTGGCGATGTAGCGCGCCATGTAGGCCGCAGAGCGGTCCACCTTGGAGGGATCCTTGCCTGAAAAGCAGCCGCCGCCGTGTCTGGCGTAGCCGCCGTAGGTGTCCACGATAATCTTTCTCCCGGTCAGCCCCGTATCACCCACGGGACCGCCGATCACAAATCGTCCGGTGGGATTGATATAAAACTTTGTATCCTGAGTAAGCAAATGCTCCGGAACAGAAGGCAGGATGACTTCCTTTAAAATATCCTGCCGCAGCTTTTCAAGCGTGACCTCCTCCGTGTGCTGCGTGGAAACCACTACAGCCGTAACACAAGCCGGTTTTCCTGCCTCATCATACTCCACCGACACCTGACCCTTCCCATCCGGTAAGAGATACGGCAGAATGCCCTCCTCCCTGACAAGGGTCAGTCTCTTCGTCAGTCTGTGTGCCAGCTCAATGGGTAACGGCATGAGACTCTCCGTCTCTGTGCAGGCGTAACCAAACATAATTCCCTGGTCGCCCGCGCCGCTTTCCTCCTCAGTCTCCCTGTTCACGCCCATCGCGATGTCAGGGGACTGTTCGTGGATATCCACCCGGATTTGGCAGGTATCTGCATCAAAGCCTATGCCCGGTACGGTATAGCCAATGCTGCGTATCACCTCTCTGGCCACAGCCTCGTAGTCTGCCGCGCAGGCGGCAGTGATCTCGCCCATAATATGTACAGCGTCCGTAGTCGCCGTGGTCTCACAGGCCACATGGGCATTTGGATCGTTCGCCAAAACAGCATCCAGGATTCCGTCCGAAATCTGATCGCAGACCTTGTCCGGGTGCCCTTTGGTTACACTCTCTGAGGTAAAAATACTTCTTTCCATAGCTCTCCTTTCTTTGGTTTTCCCGGCAGCTGGCCGCGTTATCACTGCGGCTGCGCTGCTGTCCTTTTTTGTGGTCCGAGCTAAGCAGACCACAAAGAGGAAGTATAGCAGGAAAGGAGGAAATTGGCAAGGGAGGGAGGGAAATGTTTCGGGTTTTCAGGGAAATTTTATTATTGCCGCCAGGCTTTCAGCCTTAATACGTTACTGTGACTGCTCCAGCAAATCCAACAGTTCTGATATCGTATCGTCCTCAACAATGATCTCTTCCGTCTCGCCGCTCAGTTGGTTCAGATAAACAATAATACAATCTCCATCCGTATTCTCAACCAGAAAATAGAAGACATAATAATCCGAATTTCGTCGCCACATATCGCAAATACACTCATATTTTGCCTCTACAACAATATCTCCATAATATGAAACAATACCCTGTAATCCATCCTCATTCGTTACCACTGCCACTGCATCCAGGTAAAATGGTTCAATATACGTATAACCCTCTAATGGCAGATAGGAAGCCAGCGACTGTGTTTCTAAATCCCGCAAATAAATTATGCAAGCTACTCCTTCTCTCATGCCTACGGCAATTCCATAGATATCGTCAATTCCATCAACAAAATCAAATTCCGGTTCCAGGACTATCTGAAAGTCAGAATTAACGATACCCCACTTGCCGTTGATCTTCACAGCCGCATAAACATTCTGTATACTGAAATCCTGAGCGTCCTCGTATACGTCAGAAATCTGTTCTCCATCTTCCCCTGAGATAAACCACTTCCCCGTATCGTCACCCACCAATATATAATATCTATCATAGGCAGAAGCATAGGTAAACTGCGGCTCAATCTCCACTTCTCCTGTCTCATAATCAAGATAGCCAATCAGACCATTCTCATCCGTAAACCGAAGCCACGCTTTTTTCGCTTTCAGATCCTCCGCATTTACCGAATGAGTAACTGCCGAGATCGACTCTGCGCTTACGTTTGAAATACCTGACGTTTCTTTAGCAGTTCCTGCACAACCGGACAATGTGATAACAACTGCTGCCAGAACGCAGGAAATAAAAACCTTTTGAAATTTACAACACATAACCTTCCCCGCCTCGCTATCATTCAAGCTTTTTTCTTACCTTGTTTACTGCTGTGTCCAAAACAAAATATGTTTTTATTTTATCGTACCCGTCTTTATTCCGCCACATGTGACAGAAAATGTGACATCTAATCCCCGAATTTTTGCCACAAATACATTTGCGTTAAAAAGCAGCTTTGTTGTATAATCACAACATGCGTTTTTAAGAAACTACGGGGGAGAACATACATGAGCCACAAGCGCAGCACTACCGCAACTACATCCAAATTCAGCTCTTATCTGAAAAATCTGTTTGAAGAAAGTGGTGAAAGTGTCGCTTCCGTTGCGCGAAGCATCGGTGTGGAACGCACCTCCATTCACAAAGCGTTAAGCGGAGATCGCATACTGCCCTATCATGTGGCGCACGCACTGGCGGATCATTTTCAGCTGTCTTTGGAGGAACAGCAGGAGTATTTCCGCCTTTACAATATCCTGCTGCAGGGAGAAGACGTCTGGCAGAACCGGACAGCTGTCGCCTCTCTTTTAAACTACCTGTCTACAATGCAGTTTCAGGCAATCACTGCTTCCGCAGCCGCCGCAGTAACACCCCCGATGTGTGGAAATACTCCTTTTAAAGGTGAATTTGCCGTCAGAGACATCGTGAACACGGTCCTTTATTACGAGATCCAGCAGAATGACCATCCCACCTTTCAGCTTTTTCTGCCGCCTGATATGGATCTGTCGCAGATTTTTATCAGCCAGTGGCTTGACGGGAAGCAGTTTGATGTGGAACAGCTCTTCAGCATTTCCACAATTAACAGCGATAACTGTGCCAAAAATGTACAGCTGCTCAGACAGATCATTCCTCTGTCTCTGATTTCGCGGGATTCCTACCGCCCGTATCATTTTCACGAAAACGCCGGCAGCTCCTTTATCAGCCCACTGAATTATTATATTATCACGCCTCATTACCTGATTCTTTTAAGGCAGGATCAGACTGTGGCATATGTTCAGGAAAGCGAATATCTTATTGACGTCTATTCGGAGCATTTCCGTTCCCTGACAGAACACTGTGAGCCTCTTGTTTTTTGCGCGGCAAATCTGTCCGAAGTTCTCAGCAGGAGTAACTCCATGATCGACTTAAAGGGCAACCTGTACCTGACATCGCAGCCTTGCTTCGGACATTATTATACGTCTGAAATCATCAGCAAATATTTCCAGGTACAGAACTGCCCCATTCCCGGTATATTTGAGGAGTCTGTGAAGCACTTTTCCCTCCTGCAGAAAACAGAGAAAAACTTCTGCACTGTCTTTTCAGAAAAAGGACTTCAATATTTTATTGAGACAGGAATTGTGACGGAAATGCCGGCGCAATACATTCCTCCCGCCGACGTCAAGGACAGATTGTATCTGCTGTCCCGCTTAAGAGACGATATTGCAGAGGAAAAAGTTACCGGTCTGATCGCGCGTCCTTCCAGTCTGCGGCTGCCGGAGTACCTGACGCTGACAGTCGACTCTGACGGAAACGCCTATTTCGACACTACCTCGGACTTTCCGTTCGGCGCCTGCTACTGCAATATTCATATTTCTGAGAAGTCGATCTGCCAGGTGTTCAAGGACTTTTTCGCTTCCCTGCAGGGCAGTCAGATGGTCTATTCGCGAGAGGATACGCTGCGGATGCTGGATGAGGGAATTCAAAGGCTGAACAACAAAGATTCCTCGCAGGGATGATTGATCTGCTTTTCATCGAAGCGTCCTTGCCATTACAATTATTAAAATTTCATAAAAAGCGATATATCATCTATCTTCGACATTTTCTGTGTTACAATGCTTCTGCACTGAATTTTTGCCGGCGAGGCCTGTGCGATTGAAGCAAAGGCGAAGGTCATCTATGGGAGTCTGACATTGGACGAGACCGGGAAAGAGGACATTATCGGGCAGTACATCGCCTTTTCGAAGATTTACGATGAGCAGCGCCGTCTGCATGGCCGCACCCAAAAGACGATCCGTGAGACGCTTCGCATCTGTAGTGAGCGGGACATTCTCAGAGAGTATCTGAGGATATGTGAGAAGGAGGTGACATCCATCATGTCGTTTTTATTTGACAAGGAAACCATTTACAGGAATCATGATAATGCTATGAAAAAAGAGTATAAAAAACAGGCAAATCAGGAGGCGGCTATGAAAATGCTGCTGAAGCGAAAATATTCCATCGAAGAAATTGCTGATGTACAAGGCCTGACCGTTGAGGAAGTCCGCGAGCTGGAAGCAGAACTGCTGCAGAATGCGTGATAATATACTGATTAATTCTACCACCCCGCCGCCATTCCGCCACATGTGACAGAAAATGTGACACTGTAGATCTGATATTTTGCCACAGATGCATTTGCGTCAAAAAGCAGATTTATTGTATAATCATAATATGATTAAAGCGACAGAAGGGTAAATTGAATTTCCCTTTTTGCAATATGAACCA